>CASFRI010000044.1 GCA_949297055.1 uncultured bacterium
TATTTACGCGGGCGGGGATTTAATTTTGTCGAAAGATTTATTAGCACATAGTGAAATTTACACTCCTCTTGCAGGCTATGCAAATAAGGATGCAAGAATTATCGCTAATAATATTATGGGTTTAAAAGAAAGACGACCAGAAGTGCTTAGAACAAGTATTTTTAAATTGTTCGATTTAGCTATTGGAAGAGTAGGATTAAGCGAAGATGAGGTGAAAAAATTAGGCTATAAATATCAAGCCTTATATTCTTTACCTTTCAATCATGTTTCTTATTATCCTGGTGCGAGTCGATTGATGATGAAAGTAATTTTTAAAGATGATGGACTCATTTTAGGGGCTACAGTTATAAGTAAAGAAGATGTAGCGAGAAAAATTGATACTTTAAGCGCTCTTATTAGAAAAGCTGGCACTTATAAAGATTTGATGGATATTGACTTATCCTATTCACCAGCCTTCGGTAGCGCAAAAGATGGGTTAAATATGTTAGGGTTCATGTTCGATAATATCAAAAGATTAGATTTAAAAGTTATTGATCCTTTAAATTTATATAGAAAAAAAGATGAATATTACATCTTAGATGTAAGAGCAAGAACTGATTACGATAAATTTCATTTTAAAAATGCGATTAATATTCCTTTTAGCGAATTAAGAAACAATTTAGATAAATTAGATAAAACAAAGATGATTTACGTCATTTGTTATACTGGTGTGTCTTCTTATAACTCTTGTCGCGTTTTAATGAATTATGGATTTAAGTGCACGAATGTTTTAGGTGGGCATACTTATTTATCTATGATGGATTTATTAAAAGATTAATATTTTGTTTTTAACCACATTTTTCCTATCTAAAAGGAAAAGTTTTCATCTATAATAAAATTATCAGGTAGGTATGTTATATGGATCAAAATTTGAAACCTCTATTTACCCCTTGGAAAATTGGAAACGTCGAAATTAAAAATCGTATCGTTTTATGTCCGATGGGTGGAACATCTCTTTTTGGCTGGATGAGGCCAAATGGTTTTGATGAAACGGCTGCAAACTTTTTCTTAGAAAGGGCTAAGCACGATGTTGGTTTGATTATTCCCGGCATCGCTCCTTTAAAAGACCCAATCTTAGGAAGATGGCTTTATCAAAATAAGAGAATGTTTAAAAAACTAAAACCTTTTATGGATGAAATCCATAAAGAAGGGGCGAAATTATTCGTACAGTTAACGGCTGGTTTCGGCCGATCTTTTGCTATCACTAAACCATTAGTGTTGCTTTTAAAATGTAAACCTTTAGGCTTTTTATGTAAGCCTTTCATCAATGCATCTTATCTTACTGCTTCACCTTCTAGATTACCTTCTAGATGGGCTGAAGATATTATGTGCCGCGAGATGAGTGTAAAAGAAATTCATAAATTAGTGGAAGCTTATGCTAGGACCGCTAAACTTTGTAAAGAAGCAGGTGTGGATGGAGTGGAAGTTCACGCAGTTCACGAAGGCTATTTATTAGATCAATTTACCACGAAATATACGAACTTTAGAAAAGATGCCTATGGTGGTTCTTTTGAAAATCGTTACCGCTTTGCGGTAGAAGTAGTAAAAGCTATTAAAGAAGCTTGCGGCAAAGATTTCCCAGTTTCTTTAAGATATTCAGTTACTTCTAAAACGAAAGGGTTCGGTAGTGGGGCTCTTCCAGGTGAAAAATTTAAAGAAGTGGGAAGAGATATGGAAGAATCTGAAAAAGCGGCAAAATATTTGCAAGATGCAGGTTATGATATGCTTAACGCTGATAACGGCACTTATGATGCTTGGTATTGGGCTCACCCACCAGGATATATGCCAACGAATTGTAATTTAGAAGATGTTAAACATATTAAAAAATTTGTTGATATCCCAGTCGTAGCGGCAGGTAGAATGGATCCTTATACCGCGAGTGAAGCGATTAAAAATCATGAAATTGATGGTATGGGTGTCGCTCGTCAATTCCTTACTGATGGTGCGTGGATTTCTAAAATGAAAGAAGGTAATATCAAAGATATTAAACCTTGTATTCTTTGCCATAACGGCTGCTTTTCTATGGCACATTATAAAGGTGTTGCAAACGATGAATCGTTAAAAGAAGTAAAGAGTATGTCAAGATGCGCTCTTAATCCGATGACGATGAATCGTAAGCCTTACGATTTAAAATTATCAAAGCATCCAAAAATTGTCGCTATTGTCGGTGGCGGCATTGGTGGCATGGAAGCCGCATTAGTGTTAAAGAAGAAAGGCCATACTCCTATCATCTATGAAAAAAGTGATCATCTTGGTGGTGTTTGGGTGGAAGCATCTAAACCATCATTTAAAGAAAAAGATCGTGAATTGTTAGAATGGTATCTTCGTGAAATTAAGAAAAATAATATCGATGTTCATCTAAATTACGAAGTCAAAAATATCGCTAATTTGGGAGCGGATGAAATTATTATCGCTACTGGGGCAAAGGCTAATCATCTTCATGTTCCAGGTAGTGAAGTAGCGATGGATGCTTTAAGCTATTTAAAAGGCAAAGAAGTTGGAAAAGAAGTCGTCATTATCGGCGGGGGTCTAACGGGATGTGAAATCGCTTACGATTTACATTTACAAGGCAAAAAACCTATCATCGTCGAAATGAAAAATGATTTGATGGCTCAAGCAGGGCTTTGCTTAGCGAATTCAAGCTATTTAAGAGATTATTTTAAATGGAAAGAAGTGCCAGTTTATCTAGAATCGAAAGTTTGTGAAATTGCTAAAGACTACGTAAGTATTTTAGATAAAGATGGAAATAAAATTAAAATACCTTGCGATAGTGTCATCTCTTGCATCGGCTATCATCCTAATCCTTTAATGAAGAAAAAAGGGCATGTGCACGTCATCGGTGACGCTCGTTCTGTTGGCAATTTAAAAACGGTCATCTGGGGTGCCTGGGACGTTTGCAGCAAGATTAAATAA
>CASFRI010000045.1 GCA_949297055.1 uncultured bacterium
CCTATTTGAACGTGTTTTAGATTCTTATGAATATAACGATGTTCACACTTTGCTCATCAAAGGAGTATATAATAACCGCTTTGGTGTAGTAGCACTTAATAAGTTTGATGAAGCGAGCGTTTTGGAAGCTTTAAAAGAAGCTAAATTGAGCGCTTCTAAAATCGAAAGAGAGGAAGAGGCTATCATCTTCAGCGGCTCACCTAAATATAAAAGACGTAATGTCTTCAATAAACAATTAGATGAGACACCTTTAGAAACTAAAATTAACCTTATTCGACAAATTGAAGATAAATTATCTTCAGACCCGCGTATTGAAAGTGTAAATGGCGTCAGTTATAGTGAGGAAAAAGGTGGTAATTCATTATTTAACTCAAAAGGATTAAATCTTAAATCTCAAAGTAACTATTTCGTCATCATGAGCGATGTGAGCGCTAGAGGTGGTGATGGTGTTCTTAAAACCGCTTATGCACTTGAATTTGGAAACGATTTAAACACATTCGACATCGACGTTTATGTAAAAAAAGTCATCGACGAAGTCATAAGAAAATTAGATGTACAACCAATTAAAACTAAAAAATATCCAACCATCTTAAATCCAAAAGTAACCGCTACTTTCTTAAAAGTGTTAACGAGTTGGTTAAGTGCAGAAAAAGTGCAGAAACATTCGTCATTATTAGAAAATAAATTAGGTGAAATGGTCATCTCCAAGAAATTGACCATTTTGGAAGACCCGCATGCGAACAACGTCTTCTTCACGAGTTATGATGATGAAGGGGTTGCCACGAAGAAAAAAGTTCTTTTCGATAAAGGAGTTTTAAAAACTTACCTCTACAACTTAGAAACAGCGAAAAAAGATGGTGTTGAATCAACCGGTAATGGATTTGGTTCAGGTAAAATTGGTATCGGTACGAGATTCCTTACAATTAAACCCAGTAGAAAGAATGAAGAAGAACTAATTTCTTCCATTAAAGAAGGGGTCTACATTACAGAAGTTAAAGGTCTACACTCAGGTTTAGACGCTACAAGTGGCGACTTCTCTTTAGAGTCGGAAGGATTCCTCATCAAAGATGGAAGATTAGCTTCACCAATTTCTAGTATTGCTTTAAGCGGAAACGTGCTGGAATTATTCCGCAATGTCACGGCTATAGCAAATAACCTGACATTAAATTTAAATGCGACAGCCACTCCATCGATAAAAGTGAAAGCTGTCCAAGTTTCGGGGGAATAAAAACATATGGCAAAATCAAAAAAGAAACGCGAATTCAAACTCTGGCAAGAATTCAAAAAATTTATTTCAAGAGGTAACATCTTAGATCTTGCTGTCGGTGTCGTCATCGGTACTGCATTCACTGCAATCGTAAACGCACTCGTCCAACAAATCTTGATGCCGATCGTCTCTTTAGCAGTCCCAGGTGGTTTAGATGGTCTCGTCACTGTCTTAAATCCAGCAGAAGCAGTAGTCACTGCTGAAACTACTACCAAAATAAAATATTGGGGTGTTACATATGACGCTGATGTGGTAAATGTCATCAATTGGGGTACATTCATCAACGCCATCATCAACTTCTTGCTCATCGCTATCGTCCTCTTCGCTATTGTGAAGATCGTCACTAGTGTCTCCAACGCTCGTAAGAGACTTGCTGAAAAGATTAAAGAAGAAACACTTAAGAAACATCCTGAGCTAAAGGAAGAAGAACCTGCACCAGCGTCTGCTCCTGCACCAGCGCCAGATATCGTCTTACTTACTGAAATTCGCGATTTGCTCAAAGAGCAACAAAAAAACAAAGTAGAGAAAAAATAAGTTCTACTCAGATAACAAAAATAAGCTAGGTTTAACGTGAACTAGTCAAGCGAAAGTAGACAGTTCAAAAAGCCCTAATACCCCATGTCATGTTTATACTGATATGGGGTTTTATATTGCAAAGCATATGCTGGACGTTCGTGATTGAACCAATGTATGTATGCCTTGATAAACTTGTTTATATCATCGCAATGTTTTAAATCAAAATCATAAAACATCTCATCCTTCATCCAACCGTTAAGTGATTCCATAATTGGATTATCTGTTGGAGTTCCTGCTCGAGACATAGAATGTTTCATGTTAATATTAGTTAGAAGCTCGTTATAGCTTCTGGAAGAATAAACCGAACCTTGGTCTGTGTGAAGAATGGTAACCTGGTCAGTTTGTTCTTTTTTAATTAAATTTATTATTTCTTTAAGCCCATCGTGATATGTTTTGGGATCTCCTTCTCTTGAACTCAACTTGTACGATAATATCTCGTTGTTGAATGTATCTAGGTACAAAGTTAGTTCATAATGTATACCTTTATGCCAGAATATTGTCATATCAGAAACAATGATTTCATGTGGTCTAGATGCATTCCAATTTCCTTGAATGAGGTTTGGAAATTCTAGCTTCTCTTCTTTTGGTTTTCTATATTTAATACGAGGAGCCTGAGATTTAATTCCTGCATATTTGCAACATACATGAACATAATTTGGTTTTAATATGAGCCCATATTTTAGTTTTAGATATGCTGAAATCCATCGATATCCATGAGATTTATGCTTATCATGGACTTCTTGAATTAGTTTAAGATTATCTTCCCTTCTTTTAATCCATTCAGGCTTATTGATTTGTCTATTTTTCCATTTATAATATCCACTTCGGTTTACATCCATAATTGAACATAGAAATTTAATTGGATATTTATTTGATAAGAGTTCGATTATTTCGAATTCTTTCTGTTGATAATAACGTATTCTTTTCTTCGACCAACTCCTTTCACCGAGTAACCTTTTTTTAATCGCTCACACTCAACTTCCTTTTTGGCTAATTCGAGCCTTAATCTTTCTACTTCTGTGAGATTCTTTTTGGTATGCAACGCTGCATATGGGTTTCCGGATCCACATTTGCCAGTTTTAGATTTCAAACCATCGATGCCGCTTTTTTCATAAGCTCGAACCCATCTACTAATAACTGTGTCGCCAATACCAAGCTCATCCCCTAATGTTTTAAAAGGGATATTTTCGTTAATGCATCTAAGAACGATTTGTTCTTTTTCTTCAG
>CASFRI010000046.1 GCA_949297055.1 uncultured bacterium
CACTTTGCGCGCACTTACCAATTAATAAAGCATGAAAATAATCGTATTTACGATGTAATTCTTTAACGCTAGAAGAAATTCTTTTTCTACTAGCAAAAAATATCCCTAATCCGGCGATAATAAGAATAAGAATTAGGCCTCCGATAATGATAAGTGATATTTCTAAAATTCCAATCAGACTAAACATAGTAAATTAATTATAGCAATATTTTTAGAAATTTGAATATATTATATTCATAAATTAGAGAAGTTCCTACTTATACATAGTATAAATTTTCATTGACTAATCTATCTTAAACGTGCAATAATATTTGTCGCATGTAAAGTAGCAGATAAATACCACTCGTCCGACGTCTTGACCGAATCGGAACAAAGTAGCTGAAGCTCAAAGGCGAAAAGTCATAATCAAGACATCCGGGGTGAGGAATTTATCCCTTCGAAAATATGCAATATTTCAGGAAGGAGGAAAAAAGACATGAGAGATCGTAGTTCAACTTGGAAAAAATCGCGTCGATTAGAATTCTCAATTTTAGAAAATGGTAAAGAATTTAAGAAACGTAAATATGGTCCAGGTCAACACGGTAATGACCGTAAGAAAAAACCATCTGAATATGGTAAACAATTAATTGAAAAGCAAAAACTTCGTAACATGTATGGCGTAAGTGAAAAACAATTCCGTCGTCTTTTCAAAATTGCAAAAAAATCTAAAGATGTTACCGGTTTAGCGTTCATGCACATCTTAGAAAGCCGTCTTGATAACGTCGTCTATCGTCTCGGCTTTGCAAGAACTCGCAAAGGTGCAAGACAAATCGTTAGCCACAATCACATCTTACTTAACGGTCAAAGAGCAAACATTCCTAGTATGCTCGTAAAAATTGACGATGTTGTATCTATCAAACCAGGCCACGAATTAAAAGTTATCAAGGAAAGTCTTGAAGCTAACAAAAATAGTTGTGCTTGGGTTGAAGTAGATGCTGATAAGTTAAGCGGAAAACTCATTCGTTTCCCAGAACGTAATGAATTACCAAAAGATATCAACGAAGCCCAAATCGTCGAATACTACAACCGTTTACTCTAATACTTACCTACTATTAGAAAATAAAAGGACAGTAATCGAACTGTCTTTTTTTAAATTTGTCTAACTAACAATTAAACGCGTTTTACTAAATAATAATTTTTCTTACCACGTTTGATGAGGTGATATTCATCAAATAGAGCATTTGATTTATCTATAAGCTTATTAGGATCATTTACTTTTTCGCCATTTAAGCGAATAGAATTTCCATTTATAAATTCTCTTGCTTCGCGTTTAGATTTAGCCGCACCGATAGAAATCAATAAATCTTCAAGTTTCAAATCTTCGTTAACTTCGACCATGAAAGATGAAAAAACATCTTCTAATTGTTGTTTATTAAGCTTAGCGATTTCGCCACTAAAAAGAATATTAGACATTTCTTTAGCCTCTAAGGCTGCTTCTTCTCCATGAATCGTCTTAGTGACTTCGAACGCTAAAGCTTCTTGGGCTAAACGAAGATGAGGCGCAGCAAGATGTTCATTGCTAATACGTTCAATTTCATCTATTGGAAGGAAAGTGAATATTTTTAGATAGCGAAGAGTGTCTTCATCGCTCGTATTTATCAAGTATTGATATAACTTATATGGCGAAGTAAGTTCTTTATCAAGAAATAACGCTCCATCTTCTGACTTACCGAATTTTCTTCCATCACTACGCGTAATTAAAGGTGCAGTTAAGACTTCAACTTTCGCATCTGTTCCACGCACTTTTCTAATAAGTTCTAATCCACTTGTAAGATTACCCCATTGATCACTTCCGCCAATTTGAATATGGCAGTTTTTTGTATCGTAAAGATGTAAGAAATCAATAGATTGTAAAGTCATATAGGAAAATTCACTATAAGAGATACCAACAATAAGCCTAGAAGCGATAATATCTTTTGAAAGCATATAGTTTATTGAAAAATATTTTCCATAATCTCTTAAGAAATCGATAACTTTTAAATTGCCTAACCATTCGTAATTATCTAATAATTCACCTTTATTAGGATCGCTTAAATCTAAAAATCTTTCTAATTGCCTTCTAATGCAATTACGATTGTTTTCTAAAGTATGAACATCGAGCAAATTTCTTTCTTGCGATTTACCGCTTGGATCACCAATCATTCCTGTAACACCACCGACGACAGCGATAATTTTATGGCCAGCACGTTGTAAACGCATAAGGATAGAAATCATGACAAAATTGCCTAAATGCATACTTTTTGCACTCGGATCAAAACCACAATAAATTGTCTGTTTAGTTTTGAGCAATTCTTCTAATGCTTGCTCATTAGAGCAATCTTTCACTAATCCTCGCCATTTTAACTCTTCTAAGATGTTATTCATATTTAACTTCTCCTTCGTTTATTTTACTTCGATTGGATAACTAACTTTTTTAAGTCGACTTGAAGCTATTTCATTACGCCCTTCTTTAGCTTGTGGCAAACCATCTAAATTGACTAAATCTCCTGTAAATCCACAAGTCATATTATTGACAAAATAAGTGCCAACACCATAAGTATCTACTGGTACACCTTCTTTTGTCCATTCATCAATTTTTTCTTTAGAAAAAGAACTAGAAACTATAATTTTAACATGATTAAATCCTTCTTTATCTAAAGCTTCTCTTAGGGCATAAATTAATTGTTTACAGACACCATGTGGATCAAAACCAGATGTATCTTTATCATCGAAATAATGATCGATGAGCGATTTAGAAGTATCGACTCTAACTGCGTTAAGTTTATCTTTTAAATGTCTTGCTAGAATTAAAGAATCTCTAACGACGTTATTATGATAATCAATTAAAGCTGTCAACTTTTCATTTGGATAAGCCTTTAAATATGCTTCGCTAGCCTTAATAATATCGCCTCCACAAATTTCAATTAAAGCGTGTGGCATCGTGCCACTTCCTTTTCCGCCCCACCATAAACCTTGGGCATCAGTGGAAACTTTATTGATACCTCCAACATAAGTAGCGTAGCCATCCCCTACTTGAGTTAAATAATCATCTTGTCTATCCGCCATAGAGAAAACGTTCGTACCTCTCGCAGCTAAAACTACTTCATGAACATTGGTAGCCACACTTGTACGTCTTGCTAAAATTCCATCGATTAATGATTCAAGATAACCAAAATCTTCATAATGACCTTTTATTTTTAAAACTGGTTCATTCGCACTTATCATATCCCCATCTTCTAAAGCATAAATTTCTAAATCTTCCGGATGCTTAGCGAACGTATGAATTAAAGCAATAACTTCATCTAGACCACAAACCATCGCTTCTTTACGGCGTTGAAAAAATTGCATCGTAACGATATGACCAGGCAATAATGATTCGACGATATGATGCGATTTTAAAAAGTAATTCGCGGAGAAAAAGCCATCTTTAATTCTTTCATCAAATTTAAAGGTTTTGTTCGTTAATCTCGCTAATTTGCCACTCTTTTTAAGTTCAATCTCTTCCATATATAGTTTCCTTTCGTAACTTCAAAATTAAATCTTTATCGAATTTTTTTACTAATTCAACTAAAGAAATTCTTGCTGCTTCATAATCTCTTCCATCGATAATTGAAGAAGGTGAATGAATATTTCTTGCACATAGACAATGTGATAAAAGGAGGACACCATCGTAGGCTAGTTGAACTTTTGAGCCATCTGTCGTGCCCGCAGATTGAAAATATTGATATGGAAGTTTTAATTGTTCCATCGTATCAATTTGTAAATCTAACAAAACCTTATTAGCGATGACCCCGCGGTCAAGATAACGAATTAGAACGCCCGCACCTAATTTTCCATTCGCATTTTTATTACCATCGTAATCATTCGCTGGCGAACAATCTAAAATGATGCAAACATCGGGTTTAATCATATGCGATAAAGTGATTGCCCCCCTACACCCAACTTCTTCTTGAACGGTTGCACCTACATAAAGGTTAACATTTAATTTTTCATCCTTTAATGCATCTAATAAATCTAGACCCAAAGCACAGCCATATCGATTGTCGAATGCCTTAGCGAGATAACGGTTCTTACCAATTTTCTTAAAATTCCCTTCCTCGACGATCATATCATTAACATTAACGCCAGCTTTTAATGTTTCTTTTTCACTTGCAAAGCCAAAATCGAATGTTAAATCGCTTGATTTAATATCTTTATTAGATTCACCGAAATGTGGAGCTAAAGCAGAGATCGAACCATAATATTTTTTATTATTCTTAGTCGTTAAAATAAGACGAGAACTAGGAAGTCTAGATAAAGTTATACCCCCGACAACATTTACACCTATTAAGCCATTTGGAAAAATTTGTTTCACGACAAAACCAACTTCGTCCATATGAGCGATAACTAAAACTTTAGGTAATGTTTCATCAATTTCTTTTTTATGAGCGACAATGGAACCTAATTCATCATATTCTACGACTAAATCACGATCTAAATAGGCATTTTTTAAAAAATTTCTTACTTCGTCTTCGCGTCCAGAAATGGCATCAAGCGAAGTCAATTCTTTTAAATATTTGACTGAATTTCTATTAATTTTTATCATAACTTACCTCGACTTTATACATTTGTTTACCTATGTTCATATATTTTTCTTCATACTTAGACATCGGACCAGAAGAAATTGAATAATTTCTATCTAGCGATAATATCTTAAAACCTTCTTGCTCAAAAGTCATCACACTATCGTTAAAAAGTTCTAAATGATCGGTTTTAAGAATAATTTTTCCATTATGTTTTAAAATTTGTTTATAAATATCTAAGAAGTTTTTTGAAGTGAGTCTTCTTTTATGATGACGAATTTTAGGCCAAGGATCAGGAAAATTTAAATAAATAGCATCAAATTTAATTTCTTTTGGCAACACTTCTATTAATTTATTCGCGTTCCCAATGAAGAAATAAACGTTATCAATATCTTCTTCAATTATTTTTTTCATCGCAATCGCACCACATATTTTATTTAATTCAACGCCAAGAAAATAAGTATGAGGATAAGTTTTTGACATTCTTAATAAGAAATCGCCCTTTCCCATGCCAATTTCTAAAATATGTTCATGAAAAATAGAATAATCATCTAGTGATTTAGATGAAGTAATCATTCTATCTTCATTTGCAATTAAATACGGCTCTGCCCAAGGTTTAAACTTTTGTCTCATAAATCTAATAATTTTAATAAAGCTTCATAATAAATATGCATCGCTTGTTTCATTTCATTTATATCGTAAAATTCATCGACGCCATGCATATGATAATCTTTTTCATTAATTGCTGGGCCAAAAGCAACGCAGTTTTTAACTTCTTTGGCATACGTTCCTCCCCCAATCGCTAAAGGTTTAGAAATAGTGTCGCCGCTAATTTTACGATAGGAAGTAAGTAATGTTTTTACTAATTTACCTTCTGGGTCGACGTAAAGAGGTTTAGCATAACTAATTTCTTTATAACTATATTTGTGAAACTTGTTAATATTTTCGACTATTTGAGCGTAGTCTAACAAATGAGGATGACGATAATCAATACCCACGCTCAGACAATTATTTTTATAATTTGCTAAGCCAATATTTAAAGATGATGAGCCGAGCGTTTCATCCTTAACATAAATATTTAAACCTTTGCCCTCTTGATCTATGAGCATCGAATATAGTTCTTTTAGGCTTTCTTCATCATAAAATTCTCCAATCGCTGCTATAGCGATTAAAAATGCATTTTTACCTAATAACGGTAATGAACCGTGTGAGGCTTTTCCTTTAAAAATAATCGTTTTATCATCTAAGGCATCATATTCAATTTTTTTAGCATCTAAGAATTTAATAAATTCTTTATCAACTTTTTTTAGTTCTATTTTTGCTTTATCAATACAAATATTAAAAGCATTTCCGGCTTCGATTGAAATGACATTTTTTAAAGTAATTGTTGAATATAAATAAAAATGTAAAATGCCTTTTTCACTATAAATTAAAGGAAAATCTGCATCAGGAGTAAAAGCATATTTTGGCTCTTCTTTTTTAAGTGTTTCAAAATAATAATTTAAACAAGATGAACCACGTTCTTCATCTCCTCCAATTACTAGTCTTAATTTGTGATTTTTAATTTTATTTTGTTCTTTCAATATTTTTAAGACATACATCATTAAGACGAGTGGTCCTTTATCATCGATTACTCCTCTTCCATAAATCAAATCATTAACTCTCGTCAAAGTAAATGGTGGATAAGACCAATTACCTTCTGCGCTTACCACGTCGCAATGAGCGAATACACCAATGATTGGTCCGTTTCCATCAACATCAATTTCTAAAACTCTATTGTCATAAATTGTCGCACTTTCAAAACCTAATCTTAATGCTTCTTCTTTTAAGAAAGCCAAAGCTTCACTTACATATTTTCCATAAGGATTTAATTTAGAAACACTTGTTGCATCATAGACGCTAGGAATCTTAATTAACTTCGCTAAAGTATTTAATGTTTCTTCGACTTTTTCTTCGATAAAGGCAGGAACTTTTTTCATATGTTTTTTCTTTCCTTTCTGCATTTTTAAACGTAGTCTTGTCGCACTTTTTAATAATGGAATCGAAATAAGTGGCACTAATACGACCGCTAAAGAAATTTCTACAACACAGTTCAAAGTAAATATAGCGGATAAAACTGTGAAGAAAGTCATATCTTGATTAGGCATAAAAGCGTAAAGTAAGGGAATGACCATCGCTGTGTGAAATAACGTTAATAAGCCACTTAAGACCCCACTTAATACGCAAAAACCTACTTTATTATGCACTTTATTTCTAATGGTTTGAAATAAAACACCTGCAAGAAAACCAAAAATAAGGCGTGGAAGCACTGATATCAAAGGATTGATAAATAAATAATCTGCTACACCAGCAGGCATAGTCATCGCCTTAAAAAGTGAGCATAAACCAAATGTCAAACCTAAAATTGAACCTTCGAAAATACCAAATAAAAAAGCTCCCACTAAGACGATAAGATGAATGGTTGTAAAAGAAATTGGTCCAATGGTGATAAAACCAAGATTAGGAACGAAAGTAAATATAACGATCAATGCAACGAACATCGCATCGATGCACATACGTAAAATCTTTTTATCGGTTACGGTCATAAATTTCAAATAATCCTTTTAAGACGAGATGATGATCAAATTGATATGAATTAGGAAGTAGGCCTTTCAAAATATTTGAATAACCACCAGTGACAATTTTGTTTAATGGATAACCTAATTCATCTTCGATCATTTTAGCTAAACCAATAATAAGAGCAATCGTTCCATTAACCGCCCCACTATTTAAACTAGCGACAGTATTTTTACCGATAACCTTTTCTGGTTTTTCAAAAGAAATATCCATAAGTTGCGCGGCTTTTTCGGCTAAGGCATCGAAACTAACCTTCACTCCAGGATAGATGATACAACCGACTAAATCTTCATTTTTATCGATGACAATAAATTTTGTCGCCGTTCCTAAATCGATAATTAAAGCAGGACATAGGCCCATCTTTTTAGCTCCTACTCCAGCGCAAAGTAAATCTTGACCAAGTTCTTGAGGATGATCAATTTTAATTCTTATACCACTCTTTAAATGTCTAGAAAGCAAAGTTGGATTAACTTTAAAAACTTTTTCTAATGCTCTGGCAATTCTTTTAGAAATAGAAGGAACGACGCTTGCAATATAGATAGCCTTAATTTCTTTAATATCAATATTGTCATTTAATAAGGAATTAAAACTTAAATAATATTCATCGCTAGTCTTAGTTAATGAAGTGTTGAAAAGATAAGTTTTAATAATCTTTCCATCTTTAAGAATACCTAAATCGATGCAGGTGTTACCAATATCGACGCATATAATCATAAATTTCTACCTCCGCTACAATCTCAACTTTCTTGAGTATCGTGCCTGCTATCATTATAAATAATTTAGTTTGAATATCAATTTATATATTTATATAATTTAAGGCATGAAAAAATATGAATTATTGTTATTAATACCAATTATTGCCCTTACAGCATGTCAAAACGACGCATATAGTGAGAAAAAAGCTAATGAACTAAAAGCTGATCTAATTAGCCTTTCTTCTTCCTACTTAGAAGACTTGTTCGCTATCGAATATGCTTTAGATAATTTTGAAATGTTTATGACGATGAGCGATTCCACGAATTCTGTTAGTGAAGATTTAGAAATTGAAATCAATGAAGATAATCATAATGATTATTCCTTAATTATGAAGGAAGTAAATGAAGCTGAACAAAATAAAATTATCCAAGGTTCAACTAATTTAAAAATTTCTCTTCTCACCAGTTCAATCGCTCCTAAAATTGATGTCGATTTTTATGTTGAAAACAATGATGCTTACGCTTATTTTAAAGACCAAAGCATTCTTCAATTAAGCGAAATTTTGCTTGAAAGTTATTTAGAAAATGTCGATATTACTTTTCCTGAAAATGGCAAAATTTATCTAGATTTATCAAATTTTGAAATGCAAAATAACATAATTAACGCCTTTGGAATTTCTACTATTTTAAATACTATTTCTTTTTTTGACACACCTTATTCTTACGAGGAAGATGAAATTACTACTTTATCTTTTTCTTTAAGTAAAAGACATATTGCGGCCTTACAAGCCGAAGCAATGTTAGAGGCGAATGGCCAAACGCATAACGACGTTAGTCAAACTGAATTTAATGAATTGATACAAGATAATTTAAATAATTTAACTAATATGACTTTAAATTATTTTTATCTCGATTTTAAATTTGATGATTTAACAGTTCTTGGTTTCGATGTAGATTTTAATGCTTCACAAAAAATCGAAAGTCAAACAAATCAAGAAACATTGACGACTGGTCTTAGCTTTGAAACTATTTTATTAAATAAAAATGAGGGCGTTAATGTAAGCACCCCCACTGATTTAGATGAATATACAAGCGTAACATTCTCTTAATTTACAACGATTGAAATAATCTTATGCTTGATGACGATAATTTTTTTAATTTCGTAACCGTCGCAATATTTTTTAATCACTTCTAAATTGAGAGCTCTTTCTTTAATCTTTTCTTCATCTTCATCGACATCCACTTCCATCGTCGCTCTTAATTTGCCGTTTACTTGAATAGCGATTGTCACTTGATTTTTCTTTAAATAAGATTCATCGTAACTTGGCCACTTTGCCGCGCTTAAAGAATCGTTATGGCCTAACATTTCATACATCTCTTCCATAAGATGAGGCGAAACAGGTGAAAGCATAATAACTAATCCTTCTAAATAAGGACGATAAATTGTTTTAGCTTTATAAAATTCATTAGTCAAAACCATGAGCTGCGCTAAAGCGGTGTTATATTGTAAATTAAGATAATCATCCGTGACTTTCTTAACGCTAAAATGATAGACGTAATCTAAAGAATGATCATTTTCTTCACTAATTTTATTTCTAAATTCATCACTTTCTAATAATCGATAAACACGGTCCAAATATTTTCTTGCTGCTTCCACCCCATTATCGTTCCAAGGTAAAGAAGCTTCAAGCGGCCCCATGAACATTTCAAAGAAACGTAAAGCATCCGCACCAAATTGTTCAATTAATTCATCAGGATTAACGACGTTTCCGCGTGATTTTGACATCTTTTCATAATTGCTACCCAAAATCATTCCTTGATGAAATAACTTTTTAAATGGTTCTTTACATTTAACGATGCCATGATCAAATAAAACTTTATGCCAAAATCTTGCATATAATAAATGTAAAACAGCATGTTCCGCTCCACCGACGTAAAGATCGACTGGTAACCAATGTTCGATTAGTCTTGGATCCGCTAAGGCATTTTGATTATGTGGATCTAAATAACGAATATAATACCAACATGATCCTGCCCATTGCGGCATAGTGTTAGTTTCTCTTCTCGCTTCTTTTCCGTCAACTTCTACATCTAACCAATCTTTCGCTAACGCTAATGGTGATTCGCCTGTCCCACTTGGTTTATATTCATCAAGATGAGGTAAAGTTAAAGGTAAGTCACTTTCCTTCAAAGGAACAATCTTTTCATCATCGACGAAGACGACTGGAATTGGTTCACCCCAATATCTTTGTCTAGAAAACAGCCAATCCCTTAATTTATAAGTGATTTGTTCTTCGCCTTTACCAATTTCTTTTAAATATTTATTTAAAATTTTCTTCGATTCCTCAATATTTTTCCCATTAATTAAAGGTGAGTTAATATGTTTTGCATCATCGACCATGGCATCTTTAGAAATATCACCTTCGAGCACTTGTTTCATCTTGATATGATGTGCTTTAGCGAAAGCATAATCTCTTTCATCGTGTGCGGGCACAGCCATGACCGCCCCTTCACCATAATTTGCAAGAACGTAATCCGCAATGTAAATTGGAACTTTTTCCTCATTGATGGGGTTAATAGCATAAGCCCCGATGAATACACCAGTCTTTTCTTTATTTAAATCGGTTCTTTCCAAATCAGATTTTGAAGCAATTTTGTTAAGATAATCTTCGACGTCTTTTTCTTTTTCTTTCGAAGTTATTTGTTTCACTAAGGGGTGTTCTGGTGCTAAGCAACAATAAGTACAACCATAAAGTGTATCAACTCTCGTCGTAAAGATGTTGAAAGATAAATCTGTTCCATCAATTTTAAAATTGACACGTGTTCCAATCGACTTACCAATCCAATTCTTTTGCATTTCTAAAGTCGAATGCGGCCAATCAAGCGTCGCCAAATCTTCTTCTAATCGATCAGCGTAAGCGGTAATTTTTAGCATCCACTGGCGCATCGCTTTTCTAACGACAGGAAAACCACCTACTTCCGATTTACCATCGATTACTTCTTCATTAGCAAGAACTGTTCCTAAAGCAGGACAAAAATTGACTGGCTGATAAGAAATGTAAGCTAAATTATCGTTTAATAAAAGTAAGAAAATCCATTGCGTCCATTTGACATAATCTTCATCTATTGTTGCAATTTCTTTGCTCCAATCGTAAGAAAATCCAGCTTTCTTTAATTGAGTTTTAAATCTTTCGATATTTGCTCTAGTAAATTCTTCTGGATGATGATTTGTTTTAATAGCGTATTGTTCAGCGGGTAAGCCAAAAGCATCCCAGCCAATTGGATGAAGGACATTATAGCCTCTAAGCCTTTGCATTCTTGCCATGATGTCAGTCGCTGTATAATTTTCAAAATGGCCGACGTGTAAACCCTCACCACTCGGATAAGGGAACATATCTAAGACGTAAAATTTGGGTTTAGAAAAATCGTAAACATCACATTCAAATGTATGATGCTCTTCCCAATATTTTTGCCATTTAGCTTCTTTTTTTTTATGATCGTAACCCATAAATAATCACTTCTTTCTATTTTCCAATGGCTTTATTATACGCACGCAAATAGAGTTTTGCATACTTTTTCCACGAATTATTCGTTTTCATACCATTACGAATTAACCTTTTAAATAGCCATTTATTATCGTAATAAATATCTAAAGCTTGATTTAATGTCTGCAAAAGACTAGAAGCATCGAAATTAACAAAGTTAAAGCCATTTGCAGAATCATGATTGATGCCATCGTAAGCAACGACAGAATCAATTAGACCGCCAGTAGCCCTCACGATAGGAATAGAGCCATATCTTAAAGCGATAAGCTGACTTGTCCCACATGGTTCAAATAAAGAAGGCACTAAAGTGAAATCGCTTCCAGCATATATTAAATGTGCGAGCCTTTCATCGTAGCCGATGATAACTTTGACATTATGAGGAAAATTATTCATATAATTAGTGGCGTATAGTTCTAATTCTTTTTCTCCACTACCCATGATGACGATATTCGCGCCTCTATTCACTAAATCATTTAAAGAAGCAAAAATTAGGCCTAAACCTTTTTGCCAAGTAAAGCGTGAAACAAAACCAATTAAAGGTTTATCAATATCATTTAAACCTAATTCTTCTAAGACAATTTTTTTATTCGCTAATTTGCCTTTTGTATAATTTTCGACGGAATAGTGTTTAGAAAAATTATCTTTACTAGGATCATAATAATTCGTATCGATACCATTTGCGATGCCAATGAAATGATCTTTTTTCTCTTTGAGCAATTCTTGAAAGCCCATTCCATGTTCTGGACTTAATAATTCATCACGATAAGTTTTAGAAACGGTCGTGACGATGTCACTATAACAAATCGCAGCTTTTAAAGTTGAGACCATTCCTTTAAATTCAAGTCTTCCATCATCAAAATAAATGCGATCAAGTTCATAAATTTCTTCTAAACCTCTCACATCAAATAAACCTTGATAGGCTGGATTATGAATTGTTAAAACGAACTTCGTGTTCTTAAAATTAGTGCGATAATTTTCTTCTTCTTTAGCTAAGAAAGGTAAAAGTCCAGCATGCCAATCATGAATATGAATAATCTTAGCTTTATTCGTTTTAAAAGAGGCGAGTAAGTCTAAGGAAGCAAAAGTGAAAAACGCAAAGCGTTCAATATCATCATGATAAGAATAAATGCCATGATCACGCATGAAATAACGATCAGATCGAATAAAATAATAATTGACCCCTTCTACGCTCATTTTATAAATTTCACATTCTTCCCTACGCCAAGCGATATTCACAAAAAATTTACGAAACGCTCTTCTTTTTAAAATATCGCTTTCTTTCATATATTGCATGCCTTTATATAAAGGCATAATAATGCTAACTTCGTGTAATTTAGCAAGTTCTTTAGCTAATCCAAAAACGACTTCGCCCATCCCTCCAGTTTTCATAAATGGGGCGGCTTCGGAAGAAATCATTGCTATATGCATATAAATAATACTCCTTAATTAGATTGATTGATGTAAAGAGGATGGTCTTCATCACCGATGAAGGAACTTCCTTCTTTAATTTTGACGCCTCGCTCGATGACGGCGTGTTTAATTGTAGCATTTTTTTCAATGATGGCTTCAGAAAATATCAAAGTTTCATCCACTTCCGCTCCCGCTTCGACGGTGACATTTCTTGAAAGGATGGAAGAATGAACTTTGCCTTCGATGACGCTACCATTCGCCACGAATGAATTAGTGACTTCGCTACCTTCGCAAATTTTGCTTGGTGGAGTGTCATGAGTTCTCGTATAAATTGGCCAATTAGAATTAAATAAGTCTTTACGTTTTTGATAAGAAAGTAATTTTAAAGAAGTATCGACGTAATCTTTAAACGTTAAGATAACTTGAACGGATCCTAAAAAGGGATAAGCCTTAATTTTCCCTTTCTTCGTCTCGATAGCGATTTTAATAGCTTCTTTAAAAGAAATACCTTTTCCTTCATGCTCTAATATCTTTAAAAGATATTCGTAACTAAAAATATAAGATTCAATGTCCGCATAAACGTGTTCTTTACTTAAATCGTTATCAAACATTTTAGTTACGACATCATTCTTATTAAATTTAATTAATGTGACTCCTTTTAATTCTTTACCTCTTTTGCTTTCTTTATATATGATAGTGACGTCATTTTTATTTTCTTCGTGAAATTTTAAAGCGTCGCGATAATCAAGTCTTACTAAATAATGACAACTTGCTACGACGATAAATTGTGGCTTAGCCCTTTCTAAAACCCAAGCATTGAGTTTTAAATTGGAAATATCCGTATTAAAGTTTTCGTTTAAAATGCCTCTTTCATCGTATAAAGTATAAAGAAAACCTGTCTTAGTGTTCTTATTCCATGATTGATTATTACCAAGATGCATGCTAATGTTTTGAGGATTATTTCTCACCAATATCCCCATCTTATCAATATCAGAATTAGAAAAATTAGATAAGGTAAAATCTAAAAAAGTATATCTTCCAAGAAAAGGGATGATAGGAAAACTTCGCTCATCTTTAAATTCATCGATTTCAGGACTTGAATGAGTGTTACATAAAGCTAAAACTCGATACATTATTCATCTTCCCCCTCTCCACTATAAAGAATAATTTGTTTTCTTTCTGCATTGATGATTTTATTTTCTTCGATGCGAGTATGAGGAGCGATAATTGCATCATAAATTTTTGCCCCTTTTCCAATACTTACATCGTTCATGACGATGCAACGATTTAAATAAGCTCCTTTTTCGATTAATACTTCGTTAGAGACGACACTATTGATTACTTCTCCTAGAACAATCGCTCCTTGATTAATTAAAGAATGAGATACTTTCGCGCTTTTTCCAATGTAAGCTGGAAATGAATGCGTATCTTCGGTATAAATATGTCTAACTAAATCGTTTTCGCTTTTAGCGAATTCATGCATTTCATCGATAATATCCATATTTGATTGATGTAAGCTCGCTAAAGTTCCAACATCACGCCAATAGCCTTTAAATATATGTGTATAAACTTTGAATTTATTTTTTAGCATGTAGGGAATAATATCTTTACCAAAGTCGTGAGTGGAAAATTCATCAAGATGGTCTTTAATTAAAATATCTCTTAAAACTTCATATTTAAAAATGTAGATGCCCATGCTCGCTAAATTAGATTTTGGTTCTTTTGGCTTTTCTTCAAAATTTAAAACTTTGCCTTGTGCATCGCACGTTATAATACCAAATCTAGAAGCTTCTTCTAAATTTACTTCAATGCTAGAAATAGTCACATCCGCACGACGTAATTTATGAAAATTTAAAAGGTCAACATAAATCATTTTATAGATGTGATCACCTGATAAAATAAGAACATGTGATGGTTTAAGTTCATCAAGATAATCTAAATTTTGATAGATGGCGTCTGCTGTACCAAAAAACCAGCTTGCCCCTTCTTCAGTCTGCCTTGGCGAAAGAACAATAGAAACGCTTCGACACCCATTTAATCCCCATTTTTCGCCATTTCCAATATAAGCATTCAAAGCAATCGATTCATATTGCGTAATAGTTGAAACATTATCGAAGCCAGAATTAGCTAAATTAGATAAAGGAAAGTCGATAATACGATAACGCGCAGCAAAAGAAATAGCGGGCTTAGCCATCTTCTTCGTCAAAGATGCAAGCCTCGTTCCTTTTCCACCTGCAAGGATGAAACTTACGACATCTTTTGCCATCCTTCACTCCTTCTTTCTAAAATGTTATAAATCTAGTTTTATTATAGAATAATACTTCTCCATTTGTATAGATTTTTCATTTGCTTTATAATTTTAAAAGTAATTTATGGCAAAAGAAAAAAATAAAAATGTAACTAAATTAAAAATCTCACCTCTTAAAAGTGCTCTTATTTTCGTGGGAGTAATTACTCTTGTGGCGATTGGTTTATATTTTATTAACCCACCGAGTTGGCCACCTTCCATTTTACAATATGTTGTAATTGGCATTTGGCTTGCCTTATCTATTTTTCTTATCATCGTTTCGATTCGTATGAATTATTACACTTATAATCGCTACGAACTAATTAGACACGTCTTTACAAAAGAATACGTCATCAAATATAAAGATGTTTTATATATCGATGTTGAATGGTCAAAAAAACATCATTCATTGCTCATCTTTACAAGCCTTGGACACGAACGTTATCTTCCTTTCGATAAAGATGGTAAAATTTTTGAATTAATGCTAGAAAGATGTAAGCATCTCATATCAAAAGAAGAATATTTAATCAAATTTCCTAACGCAAAAATTAAATAAACTTACTTTTGAAAATATATAATATTTTCATTTAAATAAAAAATCATAAAAAATATTTAAATATTTTTCATTTACTTAGATATTAAAATTTGTTATACTTTTTACTTGCAAGGAGAATAGAATATGTCAAGAATTTGTCCTTTAACTGGTAAAGCCCCCTTAAGCGGAAATAAAAGATCTCACTCATTACGCGCTTCAAGACGCGTCTTTAATCCTAATTTACAAAAATGTCGTGTAGAAATTGATGGAAAGATTGTCACTCTCCGTCTTTCTGCAAGAGCGCGTAGGACTTTAGCGAAACAAGTTCGCTAAGCATTATATCTTCCTTTCTAGAAAATAGCGGTCTACCCCCTGGACCGTTATTTTTTTGTTACACTAAGACTAAGAGCAAAATGAAAATAAATGAAAGATGATTAATTAAAATAGTAAGCCATTCAGATAAAGCTAAGATGAACACTTTTCCTCTTCGA
Organism: uncultured bacterium; assembly: GCA_949297055.1. Taxonomy (GTDB): domain Bacteria; phylum Bacillota_I; class Bacilli_A; order RFN20; family CAG-826; genus CALVUG01. The sequence continues at coordinate 16,160 of CASFRI010000046.1, forward strand.
TAACTAATCGTTCCATCACTGTTTACTTGCTTTTCAAGTTTAGCCCAATCTTTTAATTTAGGATTGAACATAATAATTAATAAAGCGATGACAAAAATAATGGAAAACGCTACTACGATATAACCTAGCCAGCTAGGGTAATCAAAAGCCGTGGGAATTTTCCAATCGATGAAATAGAAAGCAAAAAAGATGATAGATAAAATGTTCACCAAGGTCGATAAAAAATTTAAGCCAAAAACAATTAGATGAATTTTAACAAATCTCGTATCGATAATAGCAAGAAAAAATAAAGAAAGATAAGATAAAATTCCAAAGACAGAAATAACGTAAGTTAAAGTTGTATATTTAAAATATTCTTTTAACGCTAAGATGTAAGAAACTCCCATTAAAGCAAAAATCAAAATGAGCATCGCCCGATAAATAAATTTATGATCGCCTTTCTTATCTTGATCTAATTCGAAAGGAAAATGACGGAGAAAAGAAAATTTATCGCCATATTCATCTTTAAAAGAGCGAACGTTAACTAGATAAATTATTAAGAATAAAAGGAAAGTAGCAAGATAACTTCCCAAAGCGACGTAAGGAAACATTAATAATCTAAAGATTCTAACCTTTCTTTTATATCATCGTGTCCAAAAAGATAAGAACCAGCCACTAAAATATCCGCCCCATTCGCACGTGCGTAATAGCCTGTAACATGATTGATACCACCATCCACTTCAATTTTAAAAGAATGATGTTCCGTTTCTCGATAATATTTAAGTAAAGCGATCTTACTATAAGCTTCATTTAAAAATTCTTGGCCACCAAAACCTGGTTCGACGCTCATGACGAGCACTAAATCGACGAGTGATAAATAAGGAAGTAAAGTTTCAACGCTTGTCTTAGGACGTAAAGAAATGCCAACTTTTAAACCAAAGCTACGCATGTATGAAATAAGTTCTTTTCCTTCTTCTAAATTTTCGATAGCTTCGACATGGAATGTAATAAGATGAGCCCCAGCTTCTTTAAAAGGTAAAATGAATTTTCTAGGATTAGATATCATAAGATGAACATCATTAAAAAAATAATGTTTCTTTTCGACAGCTTTAAGTAAAGGGATACCAAAGGAAATATTATCGACAAAATGTCCATCCATAACGTCGAAATGAAGCCAATTAACTCCTAATTCGTGCATTTTGTTAAGTTCATCTTCCAAGTGCAAAAAATCTGCACTTAGTAACGATGGAGCGATAATTAATTTTTCTTTGCTCATAATTATTTCCTTCTTTCTATTTAATAGTATCAAAAAATTAATAAATTATTAATCTTCACTTTTAAAACCAAAAAGTCTTTCTAAAATTGTCTTTTTCTTCTTCACTTGTTTTGCATTTACAACTTTTTGAATATCATCGTGCATTTCTTGCACGCTAGAATAACGTTCGTAAGGATTTTTCCTCGTTGCTTTTAAAATGATACGTTCAAGCGATTTATTTGCCTCAGGCAAATATTTATGTAAGCTAGGAAAAGCTTTACGCACATGCGCTAAAGCGGTATCGTATTTCGTCGCTTCTTCAAAAGGAAATTTAGAAGTCATAAGTTCAAAAAATAAAACACCTAAAGCATAAATATCACTTTGTTTAGATGGCCTTATGCCTTTGGAAAGTTCTGGAGCGAGGTAATGGACGCTACCAGCGATCGTCTTATCTTTCTTTTGACTTTCATTTTCTCGTCCGATGATAGCTAGACCAAAATCAGCTAACTTAACTGTTCCATCTGGTTCTAAAAAGACGTTCGTCGACTTGATGTCACAGTGTAAAACACCTCTTGAATGAGCGTGTTCAACCGCACTTGTTAATTGAAGCATAATTTCGCATACTTCATCTTGTGGTAAAGCTCCTCTAAAATCTAAGACATCACGTAATGTTTGCCCTTTAATATATTCATTAATGATGTAAGGTAAACCTTCGTAAGTTCCAGTATTTAATAAAAGGACGATATTAGGATGATTCAAAGCCGCAACCGCTCTTGCTTCATGTTCGAAACGAGCGATATTAGCTTTATTTGCCACTTCTTCTTTTAATATTTTAAAAGCGACGATTTTACGTGTAATAATATCGTTTGCTTCATAAACTTCCGCCATCCCGCCACTACCGATGCGCGCATTAATGCGATAACGTTCATCGATCAATTGTCCAAGTTTTATCATCGTTTAGTCTCCCAAAGGGCAACGGCAATATTATCGCTTCCGCCATTCGCATTCGCGACGCTAATAAGAGATTCGCATTTAACCGAAGTTGAATCGTCAGTCATTAAAATGGCTAAAGCTTCTTTTTCACTCACCTGATTATATAAACCATCACTACATAATAAGATAGTTTCTCCGCTATATGAAACTCGTTCGATTTCGACGCTTATCGAAGGATAAATTCCTAATGCGTTAGTGAGAACATTTTTCTGCGGATGATTTTTTGATTCTTCTTTAGAAATACGCCCAGATTTCAGTAGATAATTAACGTAAGATTGATCATCAGTTAAAGGCACTAATTTTTCTTCTTTTAATATGTAACAACGTGAATCGCCAATATTAGCGATATAAAGATGTTTGTGATGAATAAGACAAGCAACGATAGTAGTCGCCATATTCTTATATAGTTGATTCGTATTAGCCATATTAAAAACGTAATCATTAATTTTGGAAATATTATGAATGAAAAAAGATCTAATCGCGTAAGGAAAACGGAATGGTCGATGTTTTAAAAAGGCTTCCATCAATTGTTCGCAAGCGACTTTAGAAGCATAAGCCCCTTGATTATGACCACCTAAACCATCGCTTACAATAAGTAAGATATCCCCATAAGCATTCGCTGCAACTTTAGCTTGATCTTCATTCGTAAGACGCACCTTACCTAAATCAGTAAGAAAAGCATAATTACCGATGTATCTAGCGTTCTTTTTCATCTTCATTTAACCTTCGCCCTAAGTTGTCCACACGCCGCGTCGATATCGCGACCAAATTCTTTTCTTATTGTACAAGTAATTTTACGTTTATTTAAGTAATTTAAAAAGTTTTTAATGTTAGTTTCATCACTTCTTTCATAAGGCTTTTCCTTGATAGGATTATAAGGAATAAGATTGACGTGACAATTTAAACCATGAAGAAGATTCGCTAATTCTAAAGCATGAATTTCCTTATCATTTACATCTTTTATAAGAATATATTCAAAAGTTAATCTACGATTAGTGGCCGTTACATAATTTTTACAAGCCTTTATTAAGTCTTCGATTGGATAAGCTTTATTTACTGGCATCAATTTATTTCTAATTTCATCATTTGGTGCATGCAAAGAAATAGCTAAATTAACTTGCAAACCTAATTTCGAAAATTCATAAATCTTAGGAATAATGCCACAAGTGGAAACAGTAATGTGCCTCGCCCCAATAGCGAAGCCAAAAGGCGAATTGATGATGTGAATAAAATCGACGACATTATCGTAATTATCAAATGGTTCCCCTGTTCCCATGATGACGACGTGAGTAATTCTATCCCCTTTTCCTTCTTCTTCTAAAATTTTATTTAATAGAATGATTTGTCCAACCATCTCCGCTGCCGTTAAATTTCTTTTTTTCTTCAGCATCCCTGAAGCACAAAAAGCACAATTCATATTGCAACCCACTTGGCTAGAAATGCAAGCGGCTGTGCCGTATCGATAACGCATGATGACAGCTTCAACTTTTTCTTCGTCATTTAAGTTAGCTAAAATTTTTATCGTTCCATCGTTTGCGAGACTTTTTAAAAATATAGATGGAATATCTAAACAAAAATCCTTTTTTAAGACGTCGATAAACGATTTTGAAATATCGCTCATCTTATCGAAATCTAATGTTCTTTTCTCATAAATCCAACGATAAATTTGTTTCGCACGATATGCCTTTTGATCGTAATTTTCGACGAGTAATTTTTCAAATTTATCCAAAGGATAATCTAAGATATTAATCATGTCTTTTTTCTCTTTTTAATTTTGCAAAATAAAAGCAAGTATCAAATTTATCGTAAGGGAAATATTCTTTTTCCACCTCAAGAGCAAATTCATTATGTTTCGATAAGAAATCTCTTATAAGTCCGCTTCCCTCTTTTTTAGATAAAGTAGGTACAAAATAGATGAGGTAACCATCATTAGAAACAAAAGTCGTTAATTCGTTTAATAGATTAATTTGATTAGCAATTAAAGCATCTAAATTTTCTTTTTTAAAATGTAAAAGATAATCAGGTTGTGACCTAATGGCATCAAAATTAGATGAATAAGGAATAGCAAAAACGTAAGGATAAACATCGTGTAGATGAGCGATTAAAGTTGAAGGATTAGAAGCGAAAAGATGCACATTATCGAGCTTATTAAGTTTGATGATACGTAATAATTCCATTCTATTTTCTAAAGCAGGAACAGCCAATTCAATATGTAAATTTTCTTTCTTATAAAGGCTAACAAAACTAGCGAATAAAGTGGAATAATCTTGGGCGTAAATTAAAGTATCTAAAACTTTAGGTAGATTGAGATGATTAATCATATCAGAAATAGCAAGTTTTTGGGTGAAAACATCAAAATTACGCAAGAATTCATTTTTTCTTAAAGGCGCTTTGCCATCATAAATCACAACATTATCAAGACCTTCAAAACGATGAAAATTTTCATTTTTAGTAACTTCTTCCACATTCGTGTAATCAAGATTGACAAAGCAAGCAATCTTTTGTGATTTTTGATTAGCCTTCAATATTTTTAAAGTTTTAGCTTGTCCATAATGTTTAAGCCACATTTTCACAAGCCAAATAGGAGTGTTAAATCGATAAGCTTTGAATTCGATAGAAAGAGGCGAAATATTATTAGGAATAAGAGAAGAACTATCGTTATTATTCGTAAAGAAATTAATGATAGAAGCATCGTCTATGGAAGGATGAAGTTCTTTTTTAAAATTTAAAACAAAATTTAAAATTTCATCACGTTTGACTCTTTTAGCAAATAAATTGTTCGCAAGTCCTAAAAGAATAGCAAAATATAAATCATCTTTTTCTAAATTAGGAAAATGAATTGTTAAAAGCAAATCGAAAACAAGATGATGTCTTAATTCGCATCCCACTAAGGCAGAGATGATTGAACGATTAATGTTTTGATGATCGATAATTATTTTTTTAATGGCTGCTTGAAAATGAGTGTCATTAGTTATGATATCTTTTAAGACGACATGAGCTAAAGCAAGTTCTTCCATAAATTATTACCTGCTTTGCATTATAAGAAATTATCGTTAAAAAAGATAGCAAAAAGAAAATATTTTTCTTTAAAACGATAAAATAGGATAAATATTACAAGTCTATTTGCGTAGCCGCACCGTAATTATAAGGTGTAACTTTCATCTCGGCATTGAAATTAGGACCGAACGTTCCATCGTTATAATATTCCTTAAAAGTCGCGTAATGATCATCTGTGTAAACGACGACAGGATAAGTGTCATCGTAGACGCTAAAACCACTCGTCCAGCAGACAAGTCTTCCTACGCCTCTACTACCTTCTTCGTAATATGCAGCTTCTAAAGCGATATCTAATTCATAATAAACGAGCTTACCCTGTTCATTTAAGTTATAAGGCACAGCGGTAGCGTAACCATCCGTGCGACTAAATCTTTGGGCAAGTCTTGCTTTATCGCCCATAACTCGCTTCGCAAGTGATGCATCACCATCCATGTAATAATTACATGGGTAAGTGCCGAAAGTGATAAAATAGGCTGCCACTTCAACAGGATCAGTGTAGGCATACATATCATTTCTTCCTGATGAAGAAGCATCTTCTAAAGTATCGCACACTAATTCTTTTCTTTCATTTATAATGTAGCCACCCATTCCATCGTAAGTGACATCAATTGGAACTGAAATGCTCGTTTCGCCTGCTACTAAGACGGGGCGTTTATAAACCGTTGGTTCCAAGCGATATTCACCGCTTAATGGGCTATAACTAGGATAAGGACCATAGCCTTCTTCATAATCGATAGAAATGTATTGTATATCTACTTTAGAACGACCAGTTTCAACGCTGAAGAAATAGTTATTATTTCCAACTAAATCAAACGTACTTTGGCGATAAGAAGAAGAAGCATTTAAAGTTAAAATATTATTCATAGTTTTATCTTCGCCATAGCGAATATAAGCTTCACTATTAGTTCTGTAACTAATCGTAATAGAAGTCATATTAGACATCGCTTCTTCGTTATAAAAAGCGCCTGGTAAAGTTAAAGGTGGATTTAACCAAATATCTTCGTATTGAGAAAGTAAAGTCATAAAACCACTACTCAAATTAACAGCGCGGTAATAGCCAAAATCGACATAATTATAACTCTCACCACCATAATTTCCGGTATCGTATTTTCCGACGTAAGGTGCGTTATAACTATCTAACATTAGAGTTTCGATATTTCCGCTTCCGCCGCCTCCACCATTAGAAGAAACACTTACTTGAATGTCAACATATACATTTTCATTTCCATTTGCTGTGATACGATAAAAATCGACACCTTCTTCACCAAAAGAAGTGATATTTATCATGTGTCGAAGATTATCGAATGAACAAGAAGAACATAAATCGCCTTCTAATCTAGTAACATTAAATTCAATATTCGCCGCGTTTTGCGGTAAAACGTTCGTAGTTAACGTCACAGTTTCATTAAATTTCATCTCAATATTTGTCGAAGAAATTTCTATATCTTTAACTGTTTCCGTTCTTTCTTCACCGACGACAATTTGATCAGGAGAAGAAACTAAAAATTCTAAGAATTCATAGCCACTTCTAGATTCGTAAGCTTGCATTGGAGCATAAACATCGATAAAGGCCCCATATGAACTATTTAGTTTTTCGATGATTGCGTTATTATCGCTTGAATTAAGATACAAAGTTACCTTTTCACCACTCGGAAAATTTAAAATTTGTTCACGTTCATTATAATCAACGTAACCTTGTTCATATTTTAAATTGTAAGCGACACTATAAATTGGACCATGTTCATAAATATTAAAATAAGCACTTTCAGTGTCATAAGTTCCATTTCCAAAATCAAAGGAAGTCAACTCATATGGTTCGATAGGAGAAGAATTGACATAATAATCTAAATTATGATTATCTAACTCTAAGGTGAGCAAACCATAATTTCGATAAGCTTGACCTTCAATTGTCAATACATTACCGACTTGATAATTAGAAGGTAAATTATTGATAGCAATCGCTCCTTTTTCCCCATTTTCGTCACTAGATTGTAAAAACGCTCTTGTCGAACCATCGTTTAAAGTATGAATATCACTTATCGTACCCCAAGTTTTATAAAAGCTAGATACGTTCGCACTTACTTCTTTAGCGATAGTTGCTAATGAAGTATAACTTGAATCATTGAAATAGCGAGAACAATCCACTTCATCGTTTGGATCAACGGAAGTTGCTAAAGCACTAAAAGGAATGAAAGCTAAAGAAAGGCCACACACAGGCACTAATAGCAAAGTGAAAAAAGTTTGAAATTTATTCACCTTCATCTAATACTCCTTCAAAGACATTACCTTCGTAAAGTTCATCATCATCAAGTTCTTCATCTAACATAGCTTCATCTTCAATTTCCACGTGAATATTATCTTTCATAAATAAAGGGAATTCCTCGTTACGATGAAAATGAGTGTGATGTTCGTTAAAGTAATGAAATTCAATACGAAAATTAATGATAAGATGCTTTACTTCATCAGTTAAAATTTTAGCAGCCTGTTCTTCAAAAGGATGATATTTTTCAGGTAGGAACATTCTTATTACACCATACCAAGAAGTTTGTTCGATACCTTCATGATAAATTTGAGCATTTGGTGCGTAGAAATTTATTTCATCAGGACTCGTTTCAAAAACGTTCGCGAGAGGTTTTGTTAAAATTTTAGATAAATCACCAACAAGATATTGGTCTAGCCCAATAAATTCAATTAAAATCATTGTGAATTCTCCTTTAATTTATTTCAGTTAATGCGCATTAATTATAATGCATCTACATCTAAAAACGATACAAGTTTTCTTCTATTTTTTAGTTTTTCTAAAAATTCTATCAAAGTAGGTTTTACTTTAGAAAAATCTTTGTATTTTATGATTAAACTTACCCTATATCGTCCATTGATAAATAATGGCTCTTCACTTTCATCGAACATTAAAATTGCTGTTTCGCCTAATTTTTCTTCAAGCATCGATTTTAATTGCATCGCTGTAGGATAAAGATCGTCTTTTTCATCCATTTCGATATATAACGCACTTTGAAAATAAAAAGGTGGATTGTTCATCGCTTTACGCACTTTCATCTCTTGTACGTAAAACTTATCGTAATCTTGTCCAGCCCCACAACTAATTGCGTAGTGGCTCGGATTATAAGTTTGAATAACTGCTTCACCTGAGAGTTTACTTCTACCAGCTCTACCGATAGCTTGCATGACTAACTCGAAACACGATTCCGCCGAACGATAAGAAGAAAAGGCTAGGCCAATATCTGCATTTATGACACCCACTAAAGTAACTTTTGCAAAATCGTGACCTTTCGCTACCATTTGAGTGCCAATTAAAATATCAGCTTTTTCTTCGAAAAAATCTTTTAATATTTTTGCAACATTTCCTCTTTTTGTCGCTACGTCTTTATCTAGTCTTAACGTCTTTACGTTAGGAAATATTTTTTTTACTTCTTCTTCTAATCTTTCCGTACCAAAGCCTAAAATTGAAAGATGATCGAAACCACAATCTGGACAATAATCAATTTTTTCTTCGACGTAACCACAATGATGGCATTTAAGCATTTGATCTAAAGTATGATAGACAAGCGGTATATGACAATTAGGGCAAACGAAAACGTGCCCACACCTTCTACATTCGATACGCGAAGCAAAACCACGACGATTTAATAATAAAATAATTTGTTCATGTCTTGCTAAAGTTTGGCTAATTTTATTTCTAAGTATCTTAGATAAGATGATAGATTTTTGGTCGTAGACATAAGGATCACTAGAATCCACTATCGTCGTTTTTGGAAGATTAATATGATTGATGCGGTGCTTCAAGGTGAGCAAATGATAAACTTTACGATACGCTCGTGCAAAAGATTCTAATGAAGGAGTTGCACTACCTAGAAGTAGTTTTGCACCATTTCTTTTTGCCCTCATTATTGCCACTTCTCTTGCGTGATAAAAAGGTGGACTATCCTGTTTATAAGATTCGACGTGTTCTTCATCTAAAATGATGAGACCTAAATTTTTTAATGGTGCAAAAATAGCAGATCTTGCCCCGACGACGATACGCGCTTCCCCACTAGCGATATGTCGATATTCATCATATTTTTCCGCTTCGCTTAAATCACTATGTAAAATAGCGACATTTTTTTCAAAACGTTTTTTAAAATAAGAAACCATCAAAGGCGTCAAAGATATTTCTGGCACTAAAAATAAGACACTTTTCCCTTGCTCTAAATAGATTTTAGCAAGATGTAGATAAACTTCCGTTTTTCCTGAACCAGTCACACCATAAAGTAGATAAGTCATATCGTTTGAATTTAAAAATTCATCGACCACTAATTTTTGTTCTTCATTCAAAATGTGTGGTTTATCTTGCAAAGAAAATATTTCATCTTTAGCAAGTCTTAATTCTTCTTTAGAAAATTTTTCGATTTTACCTAGTTTAATCAAAGTGTTTACGATGCTTATATGATTCATTAAATCTCTCATTTTTATTTCTTTTTCCCGAGCGATTAAACGATAAATTTCTTTTTGCTTAGGCGTTAAATTATCTTCGCTTTTATCGACAATATGAACGTAAGTTGCGTAATGAATTTTAGGTTTTTTAAGCGCACTTTTTTTCGGTTTCAAAGAAGGTGGAAGCATAGCTTGCAAGACACTTATCAAAGGAGAAACGTAATAATCTTTTATTTCGTAGGCTAAAGATAAAAGTTCTTCGCTTAATAAAGGCTTAACATCGATTACTTCATCAATATTTTTCATAGTGAAAGATGAATTTTTATTTATTTCTTCTTCACTTAAATTTGTGGTTTTTAAATTTGTAACATAGCCCACTACTTTTGCGTTATTGAAAGTGACAATTACTCTAACGCCGATAGATTTAATTGCGTCATCTTTATCAAGATAAGAAAAAGTTCGATCTAAGGCTAAGGCTTTACGTTCAATTAAAATTTCAGCAATCTGCATTTTTATAATTAAAATTATTTAACAATTTCAGCAGAGAGTTTAGATTTAATAATATTCTTAACTTCTTCCGCTGCACGGTTAACGTCATCATTTAAGACGACGTAATGGTAATTATATTTTAAATTCATTTCGCGTTTAGCTTTCGCAAGTCTTTCTTCGATATTGGTCGCTCTTTCATTACGGCGTGAATGAATTCTTTTTTCTAAATCATCTAGAGATGGTGGCATTAAGAAGATGGAAATAACATCATTACCTTGACACTTATCCATCACTTGTTTTGCCCCTTCTACTTCAATTTCTAAAATGACATTTTTTCCTTCGTCGCGAAGTTTTTCCACCGGAGCTTTAGGTGTTCCATAAAAATGTCCAACAAATTCCGCCCATTCGAGCAATTCATCATGAGCGATTAAGTCTTTAAATTTTTCTTCGCTAACGTAATAATAATCGACCCCTTCTTTTTCCAAAGGACGAGGAAGTCTAGTCGTACAAGAAATAGAAAAAGCGAGATTTAAGCTCTTATCTTCCATAACTTTTTTTCTAATGGTGCCTTTTCCGACTCCACTAGGGCCACTAAGAATGATAAGTAAACCACGCTTCGCTTCCATAATTATTAAAGTAATAATAGTCTTTTAAATAATAAAAGTCAATGCACACTTGCATACGCGTTAATTAAAACTTTAAGAATGAAAGCCAAGAATTAATCGTTAGGAATGACGCTAATTAGTCTATCTAGAGTGCTAGTAAAATTTTCATTGACTGCAATAGCGACATATCGCTTTGTAAATATGTAAAGCTGAGGAAAACCAATATCTAACGGGAAGACAAAATAATCTTCACCTTCGTAACTTGTCGCATTAATTAATGCGTCTAATTCACCACCGCTAGTGTTCACGCGAGTCACATCACATAAAAAGATATCAATTGAATGTTTTTTTGCATACTCTTCTAATTCGTTTTGGGCTTTTAAACAATAAGGACAATCTTGAATGATAAAAGTTAAAATGTAATTTTCTCCATTCGTAATAGTTTTTTCTTCCACTTCGAAAGGAGTAATCGTAATTAAGGAAGGATTTTCACTCCTAACAATTTCAATTTTTGTATCGATTGCAGGCTTAGGATTACATCCAACCAAAGTAAGAAACATTAAACTAAGCGGTAATAATTTTTTCACAAAAGTTATTATAATGAGTTTCGCACTCACTTACTACTAAGAAAAGAAAATACGTACTAGATAAAAGTTTTATGATTACATAAAATATGTTATTATCGAAATGAATTAAAACTATGGTGAACAAAGAAGAAGCTAAAAAAATATTTACTGAATTAACAAATAAACGCGTCCACTACATTTCCTTAATTCCAGAAGGGACGACGAACATTCTTTATAATATTAATGATGCTTACGTTTTACGTTTTAGAAAATATCACGATGACTCATTTTATCGTAGTAAAAATGAAAGAGATGCGATAAGAAAAATCGCTCCACTTAACATTTCAGAAATTGTTTTATATTACGATGAAGACACCGACATAAAACTTTCAAAATTTATTCATGGCACACATCTTTACATCGATTCATTGAGCGAAGAACAACTTCGCTACAGCGCAAAAACGCTAAAAAAATTACATCGTGCCAACTTAAAAATTGAAGGAAAATTTAATAGTTTAGATAGACTTTATGCCTATAAAAAAGAAGCTGGAGAAAGTAAAATTCCTAACCTATATGAAAAGCATACGATTAGAGATGCCTTAAATTTTCTTAAAAAAGAAGAAAAGGAATTCGTTCTTTGCCATAACGACTTGGTGAGAAATAACTTACTTTTCAAATTTGATAAAATGCTCATCATCGATTGGGAATATGCAGGCATGAATCATCCATATTTTGATTTAGCTTCTTTTTTAAGTGAAAATAACATTGAAGATGAAAAGACGATAGAAACTTTTTTAAAGTTTTATTTCGGGAGTCAATTTAATTCATTGAAACTTAGAAGAATTAAATTAATGTATCGTTACCTAGACATCCTTTGGTATTATTGGGCTCTTGCAATGTATAAAAAAAGAAATGAGGAAGTCTATGAAAAAATAGCGGCGAATAAACTCCGCCGCATCTTAGCAATGGCTAATTTAGAAAAATAATATATTTATTTTTTCTTTCCAAATGTTGAATCGTATCTTTCGATGCATTGAGCGATAATTTCTATCGCTTTTTTTGGTCCTTCAGTTTCATAGACTGCTGTAGGCTTACCTTCTAACGTTTTATAAACTGAAAAGAAATGCTCGATTTCTTCATAAATATGTTTTGGTAAATCTCTAATATGTCTAAATTTTTGATAGAACGGATCATTTAACGCAATAGCGATAACTTTTTCATCGCGATAACCGCCATCGATCATATGAAGAACACCAATCGGATAACATCTAACGATCGTCATAGGAATAATAGGTTCGCTAGAAATAACTAAGACGTCGATTGGATCCAAATCTTCTGCATATGTATGTGGAATAAAACCATAGTTATGGGGATAGTGCGTGGAAGTATATAAAATACGGTCAAGTTTCAATAGACCTGTTTCCTTGTCTAATTCGTATTTATTTTTGCTACCTTTTTCAATTTCGATGACGACGTAAAAATCATCCGGTTTAATTCTTTCCTTTGGAAAGGTGTGCCAAATATTGTTATTCATAATTTCTACCTCTTTTTTTATTATACGTTGAAAAAGATGTTTTGCCTAACGAAACTAATATTTATATAATGAATTCCATGAAATTTAAAATTTTATTCATTTTGCCTTTATTGCTTGTAAGCGGATGCGATAATAATAAAAGCACCATCTATTTAGAACGTAATTCATTATTAGAAAATGCTCTTGTCACAATTGAAGACGATTTAACCTTATTCACTAAAAGCGCTGATAATGATTTATTAATTAAACTAAGCGAAACAAAACAAGATTACGTCGTCTACACTTATAGTGAAAATTGTTCTTTTTGTGCTTCTTTTCTTCCTATTTTAAAAAATTATTTATTAGAAACGCATCATCTCATCTATTCATATAACGCTACTTCGAACAACTTAACAGCCTTACATGAGACTTTGCCTGACGTTTATTCTATTTTAGGCACACCTAATATGTCATTTTTTAAAGACGGGCAAAAGATTAGTGAACTTGCCTCCTCACGCTTCCAAAACGCTCATAATTTTAAAATCGCATTTGAAAGTTATATTTCTATTTCTAACATCGAAGAAGTTTATGATTATAATTTCACTTTAAACTTATTAAATAAAGAAGATATAATCGTCTATTTTTATGAAGATGAAAATTCTTATGAATTTTATAAACATTACTTTTATCCTGATTTGTCTTCTTTAACTAACATTGGCTCCTATCGCGTCGATTTATCTAGATTTAGTGAAAATGAAAAAGAAACTTTGGAAAATAGTTTCAATTTGCCTATAACAAGTGGTCTAATTTATTTAAAAACTTCAAAAATAAAAAAATTCATCACAAGAGATGAACTAGATTATTTAACACAATACGAAGAAATAATTTCTAATCTTTCAGGCGATTAGAAACATTTAGACGATTTTTATTTTTTATCAAATTTAATTTAGCTTTTTTAATTGCGTCATCATCGTCTGAATGAGCGATGATATCTTCATCATTTTCGATAGATTTTAAAAGCTTATCGCGGTCAATAGAGTGAGCTTCTTCAATTTGAGAAATTAAAATGATCACTTCATTTGGCCTAACTTTTAAAAAACCTTCGCTTACAGCGAATAATTGTTTTTTCTTTCCATTTATAATTTCAAGAGGCGAAGTAACAATAGGCGCGACAAGCGGCATATGGCCAAATAAAATGCCAAGCATTCCAGAAGAAGTAAAAACGTTAACGATTTCCGCATCTTCTTCTAAATAGATACCATCTGGATTAATTATTTGAACATGAATTTTATTCATAAATTATTTTTTCTTCGCTTTCTTTTCTTCCTTTTTTCTTACATCGTCGATACTTGCGACATATAAGAAATTTTGTTCAGGAACATCATCGAACTCCCCTTTTAATATGCGTTTAAAGCCTTTAACAGTATCTTTTATAGATACGTAAACGCCATTTAGACCATTGAAATGAGAGGCAACGTGCAAAGGTTGCGATAAGAAATTTCTTATTTTTCTTGCTCTAGAAACGACAAGTTTATCTTCTTCAGTCAATTCGTCAATTCCTAAAATAGCTATAATGTCTTGTAAATCTTTATAACGTTGCAAAATCTTTTGAACTTCGCTAGCGACTTCATAATGCTCTTGTCCGATGATGTTTGGATCTAAAATATTAGATGTTGAAGCAAGTGGATCAACTGCAGGATAAATGCCAAGTGCCGCAAGAGAGCGATCAAGAACAATTTTTGCATCTAAGTGAGCAAAAGTTGTCGCTGGAGCAGGATCGGTAATATCATCCGCTGGAACGTAAACTGCTTGAACACTTGTTATAGCCCCATTTTCCGTCGAAGTAATTCTTTCTTCTAACTGCCCCATTTCAGTAGCGAGCGTTGGCTGATAGCCGACCGCACTAGGAGTTCGCCCTAAAAGGGCGCTGATTTCTGAACCCGCTTGAATAAAACGGAAAATATTATCGATGAAAAGTAAGACATCTTGATGTTCTTCATCTCTAAAATATTCTGCCATCGTAAGAGCGCTTAAAGCCACGCGCATTCTTGAACCAGGCGGTTCATTCATTTGACCAAACACGAGAGTGGTATTTTTTAAAACCCCGCTTTCTTTCATATCAAAATATAAATCATTACCTTCTCTAGTTCTTTCTCCGACACCAGCAAAGACCGATATACCTCTATTTTTGTAAGCGATGTTATGGATTAATTCTTGGATGAGAACAGTTTTTCCAACACCCGCTCCACCAAATAGACCAATTTTTCCGCCCTTTAAAAAAGGACATAATAAATCGATAACTTTAATACCTGTTTCAAAAATTTCATTGCCAGCAAGTTGTTCTTCAAATTTTGGAGGCGCACGATGAATTGATTGATGTTTCACATTTTTATTATCGAACGTTAAATTATCGATTGGCTCACCTAAAACATTAAACATTCTTCCTAATGTTTCTTTTCCAACCGGCACTTCGATTGGATGATCTAAGGAAATAACTTCCATTCCTCTAATTAAACCAGAAGTTTCTCCTAAAGAAATACAACGCACCACATCATCACCAACGTGTTGCATCACTTCTAAAGTTAAGGAAGTTGCATCATTCTTTTTAACGATTAAAGCTGTCAAAAGGCTAGGTAAATAACCTTGGTTAAATCTTACGTCCACAATAGGGCCAAGCACTTGAGCGATATGACCAACAAATTTTTCTTCTTGCATGTTTTTTACCTACCTTTCCTTAAAGTAATGCGGAACTAATTTCATTAATTTCTTCTGTAATTGCACCTTGTCTAGCTTTGGCTTTTTCAATCGTTAAAGCGTCGATAATTTCTTGTGCATTATTGGTCGCATTTTCCATCTGGGCTCTTTTAGAAGCTTGTTCGGAAACGCGACTTTCTAAATATTTTCCATAAATGGAAGCACTTAAACAATGTGGAATTAAAGTATCGACGACAGTTTTTAAATTAGGCTCGATAAGAAGAGATGAATCATCTTTTAAAACGTCGTCTTTCGAAGCAAAAAAAGGTAATAGATAAGTTGCTGTGGCTTCGAACACTAATGGGTTTTTATAATGCATATAAACTAATTCAATAGAGCCATAAGTCTCATTTTCATAAAGTTTTAAGATTCTTTCCAAAATAACTTCTAGACGAGATCCAATATTTAATTCAGATTGAGAAAAAGCAATTTTATTATCAATACCTAATTTATTTAAGGAAACTTGTCCTAATTTGCGATTGCCAATCAAATATATTTCGTCGCTTGGATGTATTTTATTCTTTAGAAAAGAAGCAATTTGATAATTGAAAGATGAAGACATTGAAACACTAGAAAAAATGACGATAAATAATTTTCTTTTTTGTAAATGTGGCCTATATAAATAAGGATGATCAGCCTGTCTTAAATAACGAGAAAAAACATCTTTACCTAGGTTTAAATACGAATCAAAAAAGATACGTGATTCTTCTAATTTCTTACGATATTTACGCAAATTTGAAGTAGCGATTAACATCATCGCATTCGTAAGTTTTTTTGTCGATGAAATAGATTTTACTCTTCTTTGAATGTCATTTAAATTTAGACTACTCATCTTTTAAATTTCCTCGCCTCGATAGACGACTTCTTTATAATCGCTTATCGCTTCATTAAGCGAAGTTTCTAAATCTTCACTTATAACTTTTTTAGTTTTAATTTCTTCTAATAATTCGCTATGGAAATTTTTAATATATTCATATAATCCATCGAGGAAATAATTAACTTTATTCGTCTCTAAATTATCTAAATATGCGTGATTTACGGCAAATAATTCTAAAATTTGTCTTTCCATTGAGAATGGAAAATATTGATCTTGTTTAAAAAGTTCAACTAAAACCTCCCCATGCTTTAATATTTCTTTCGTCTTCGGGTCTAAATCACTACCAAAACGCGCAAAATCTTTTAATTCTTGATAATTGGCTAAGGAAATTTTTAAAGAAGAGGCAACTTGTTTCATCGCTTTAATTTGTGCACTTCCGCCTACACGAGAAACAGATAAACCACTATCGATTGCTGGTCTAATTCCTTCATTAAATAAATTTGACATCAAAAATATTTGTCCGTCCGTTATAGAAATGACATTCGTAGGAATATAAGCACTTATATCTCCCGCTTGAGTTTCGATGATAGGAAGAGCTGTTAAAGATCCTCCTCCTAATTCATCACTTAATTTACACGCTCTTTCAAGTAGTCTTGAATGAAGATAAAAAACATCACCTGGATAAGCTTCTCTACCTGGTGAACGTTTCAAAAGCAAAGATAAAGTTCGATATGCTACCGCATGTTTTGATAAATCGTCATAAACGATCAAAACATCTTTCCCTTGCTCTAACCATTCTTCCGCCATCGCAGTTGCGCTATAAGGTGCAATATATTGTAATGCGGCATTTTCACTTGCCGAAGCAGCGACGATGACAGTGTAACTTAAAGCATTAGCAAATTTTAATTTTTCAACGATATTGGCCACAGTTGATTGCTTTTGTCCAATGGCGACATAAACACAATAAATGTTTTTATTTTTTTGATTAATTATCGTATCGATAGCGATAGCGGTCTTACCAGTTTGCCTATCGCCAATAATAAGTTCTCTTTGACCTTTACCAATAGGAATCATCGCATCGATTGCCTTGATGCCTGTTTCTAATGGCTCATCGATCGATTTACGAAGCATGACGCCAGGAGCGATTCTTTCTATGGGACGAGTTTTTTCATACTTAATTTCCCCTTTACCATCTATCGCCCGGCCTAAGGCATCCACTACTCTTCCTAAATATTGGTCGCCCACACCTACTTCGATAAGATTTCCACTACGTTTAACTTTATCGCCTTCTTTAATTTCTAAATCGCTTCCTAAAACGACGACCCCGACATATTCTTCTTGTAAATTTAACACTAATCCTTGCACGCCATTTTCAAAGATAACTAGCTCATTGAGCATAACTTGATCTAAACCGTAGACTAAAGCGATACCATCACCGACACTTAAAACCATCCCTACATCTTCATTATGGACGTAAAAAGCATGTTCTTTTATTTGCTCTTTAATAAGAGCACTAATTTCAGAAGCATCAATTTTCATAGGTGGCTATCTCCTTTCCGTGTAACGATTTTTTTAGATTTTTTAATTGACGTTTGATCGACATATCGATAATATGATCGCCACATACGACTTTGAATCCACCGATCAAAGAAGTATCGATTCGATTAGATAAATAAACTTTGTAACCTAATTGCTTATTAACGTATTGTTTAATTTTGTTTTGGCTTTCTTCACTTAATGGATAAGTAGAGTAAATATAACCTTCTCTTATACCTAAGATAAGGTGAGCTTGATGAATGAAATCATCGAAAATGTAAATTAGTTTTCTTGCCCTTCCATTTTTAGTGGTGACTAATATGAGTTTTTTTAAAGGAAGTAAAGATAAATCTTTAAAAACGTCATCGATAATTTTCATCTTCTTTTCGTCATCTAATTTATAAGAAGCTAGGATATAGATGAATTGCTCGTTATTTAAAAGTGCAGCCCGTACATTTTTTATCTCATTAAGATAAATATTTAAGGCATTTTCTTCTCTTGCTACTGCAAGAAGAGCGGAAGCATATTTTGAGGCAATTTCATCGATCATGAGATTTTTCCTCTTTTAACAATTCATCGATAATTTTTTCATTATCTTCCTTTTTCACTTCTCGTTCTAAAATTTTTGATGACATCAAGATAGCGACATCGACGACATCATTTTTAAGTTGTTCTTTCGCTAAAGCTTTTTCTTTAGCAATATCAGCTTTAGCTTCTTCTTTCATAGAAGCAATTAAAGAAGCATTTTCTTGTTTGATTAAATCAGCTTGTTTTAAAGCTTCGCTTTTAGCGCTAGCGATAATCTTATCTGCTTCGTGGTGACTATCTTTAATTAAATTTTTGCTCGCTTCAATATTAGCGACCGCTTCTTTATTTTTATCTTCTGCTTCTTTAATTTCTTTTTCGATATGCTCTTTTCTTTTAGCAAGCATCTTTTTAACTGGCTTATAGATAAGAAAAGTAACGACCACAATCAAAATAATAAAAGCAATCAATTGCGTTAAAAAAGACCAAAAATCAGGAATCAATTTATCTAAAATATCATCCCCATTAATAGGTGGTTCAGCAGATAATGTAAGAAGATGAGTAAGACGAAGCAAGTAAATTCTCCTTTTAAATAAATAAAATTAAAATGGCAATAACTAAGGCGTAAATAGCGGTCGTTTCAGAAAGTGCACAACCAAGAATCATCGTCGTACGAACTTTGGAATAAACTTCAGGATTACGAGCGATACCATCGACTGCTTTCATACAAATGATACCATCCGCAATAGCGGAAACTGCCCCCGCTAAAACAGCTATAGCCGCAGCTAAATATTTAAGTTCCATCAATGAGCCCTCCTTTCTTCAAAATTGGTGATGGATATTTCATGCGCTAAATCTTCATCCGGCTTTTCTTGTGCAATGAAGATAAGACTTAAGAAGATGAAGACGACAATTTGGATGAAACCAGCAAAAACATCAAAATATAGATGCAGTACTGGGGTCACAATTGGAGCGATGAAAATAGAATTAACACCTGCTGGCAATGCGCTAAAAATTAAAGCGCTAAGATTTTCTAAAGCCCAATAAACTAAAGATAAAACGATGTAACCACTCAAGGCATTTCCAAAAAGACGGAAAGCAAATGACAACAAAGGCGACCACATCGACACTAGATTGATGGGTAAGAAAATAAAAACTGGTTCAGTGAAACGTTTGAAATACTTCCATTTATTATATCTTGCCGCAGTAAAATGAATTAAAAAGAAAGTACATAACGATAAAGTTAAAGGAATCGCAAGTGAAGTAACAGGTTGAGGAAGACCGCTCATGCCAACAAAGTAACATAAGCCTAGATATAAAGCGACACTTACTACGTAAGCCCCGAAATTTTGTTCATCGCTATTCATAAAAGAACTCGCAAGTTCATCAGCCTTTCTTACCCCTAATTCAGCAATTAAAAGTAAACCTTTTGGGGCTTTTAGAGGATCTTGTTTTTTCACCAAGAAAAAAATGATGATAGCAAATAAAATGATGAGGCCAATGACGATCAAAGAGACGATAATTTCACCAGACATATCGAAGACGAAGAAATTATCGAACATAATTTAAATCCTCTTTTGAAATGCTTGTAAAAATCACAAAAATAATACTTGTAAAAACATAAGCACCCACTACAGTAAAAAAGTTAATAGAATCGATTCGATAATAAAAAGTTAATAAAGCAGAAATAATTAAGCCAGAGGCATAAAGTAAAAAGCGTATTAGAAATAATAAAACGCTTAAGAAAACTTTTTTATTATTCAAAATAAAGGAAGCACTTATTTCTTGCAGATAAGAAGCAAGTGACGCTACTAAAAGGCCAAAGAGCCATCCGATTGGATAAGCATACAAATTAAAGAAACATAGCGGCAATAAACATACAAAAATGAGCAAACCGATAATTAAACTTAGCAAGAACTTATATTTGTAATGTAAAAGATAAAAAAAGGTGCGCTTCATATATATATGATAGCACACCTAGACTTATTAAATCATTTAAAATCGCACTGAATTTTATTTTACTTTCACGTATTTAAATTTCGCATATTTTAAGATACCATTATCCCACTTCAAATCAGTCTCTCCAGCGATGAGTGGTTTTAGGTATTCTCGGTAAGAAACATCCATCTCTTTATTATTTAAAATCATCGATAAAGGGAGGGTTCTTTCCGTATTAGCAATACCGCTTAAATCTTCGATGACAAGTTCGGTTTTATAAGGCGAAGATGTAAGTCTTTTAATCGCTACCATCTGGCCTGTAATACCTTGGCAAGCAGATTTAACCGCTAAAGCACCAATAGCCATAGCTTCTTCTTGATCAATTTTTGAAATCGTAAGCGGATTAGCCCTCTGTAATAACGATAATTCGATTGGTCTAGTCGGAATGTTTAATCTAGATTCAACAATTTTACATAATTCATTACAAAGCCCACCTAATTGCACGTGATTAAAGGCATCGACGAATGCGCTTTGACTGCTTCTTTCAAAATGGATGCCTTCCGAAATAGCGACGATACAATAACCATCTCTTTCGTGAATTTCTTTTACTTTCTTCAAGAAATCTTCTAAATCGAAATCTTGTTCAGGTAAATAAATTAAATCAGGACGCATATCTTCATCTAGCAAATCAATCGTCGCGGTAAGCCAACCAGCGTTACGACCCATAATTTCGATGATGAAGACTTTGCCTTTGCGATAACTCGCCGCGTCGATAGCGATAGATTGAACGACGTTAATGACGCATTTTGCGGCACTCGGGAATCCTAATGAGTGATCGGTGCAGGCCAAATCATTATCGATTGTTTTTGGAACGCCCATAACTTTAATGTCGACACCTTTTTCTTTAAATAATAAAGAAAGTTTATAACATGTATCCATCGAATCATTTCCGCCATTGATGAATAAATAACCGACATTATGTTTTTCTAAAGTTTTCAAAATTGTAAGATAAATTGGATCGTGGAAATCGGTTGGAAGTTTAAATCTTGAAGTACCAAGAATCGCTCCCGGTGTTTGAAGTAATAATTCAATATCTTCATCGCTTTCCATATTGATATCGATAAGATTATCGTTAATTAAGCCTTCGATACCATATCTTGAACCATAAATAGCCCCTATTTGATCACGATGCTTTCTAGCTTCTTTAATCGCACCATACAAAGATGTGTTGATAACTGGGGTCGGTCCGCCACTTTGGATGTAAACCATCGACTTTTTTTCCATATATATAACCTCTTATTTTTAAACAAAAATATTGTATGTGTATATGCGTCTATTTGCAAGAAAAAGCCGCAAAGATGACAACTTTATAAAATCATTTTGATAGGCTTATTTCTTATGCTAATATAATATTTAGACAAAAAGAACAGCGAGGTAAAAACATGTCTTATACTCTTTTGATTGACGGCGAACAAAGAACATATGATTCGCCGATGAAGTTACTCGATTTATTGTCTGATGAAGACAAGAAAAAATATTACGCTGCACGCGTCGATCGTCGCGTGAGACCTTTAACTTATGAAATAAATGAAGACGCTATTGTCACTTGGCTAGATTTAAGTGATAGACAAGCATGCCAATTTTATGAAAATTCATTACGTTATTTAATCTGCATGGCATTTTATCGCTTATATCCGAAAACAAAAATTAGATTATCTTATAATGTTTCACGATCTATCTTCTTAGAAATTTTAGATAAGTCTATTCAAGTTAATAGTCACTTAGTTGAAGAACTTAGAACTAAGATGGAAGAAATTGTTAAAAAAGATTATCCCCTCATCTTAAAAAGATGTAGCAAAGAAGAAATAACTGAAATCTATAAAGAAGAAGGTTACGACGATAAAGTTGAAATCTTGCCTTATAGACCAGAAGAAATTTGTCACTATCACGAATGTGATGGTTACAAAAATTATATGTATGGACAACTCGTCCCCTCTACTGGCTACATTTCTAAATGGCAAATGAGACTTTATCTTCCTGGCATTTTATTTCAATATCCACGTTATGAAACAAAAGGTGAAATTCCACCATTCCAAGACGCTCCAACATTTGGCAAAGTGTTAAAAGAAATGCACAACTGGGGGCGTATCGCAGGTGCGGATTCCATCTCTGGCATCAACAAACATATCGATTTAGATGGTTCGATTGATTTTATTAATATGTGCGAAGCTAGACATAATAAAATGTTCGTCGAGTTAGGCGATCAAATCGAAGAAAATATCGATAATATTCGTCTTATTTGTATTGCTGGACCTTCAAGTTCTGGTAAAACTACATTCGCAAATAGATTAAGAACTGAATTATTAAGTCGAGGAATAAGACCAATTAGAATTTCTATCGATGATTATTATTTGCCACGTAGCCTTGCTCCAAAAGATGAAAATGGAGATCCTGATTTAGAAAGTATATATGCTTTAGATATCGAATTATTCAATAAAAATATGGCCGATTTAATTTCTGGATTAGAAGTTGAATTGCCTAAATTTGATTTTATGTTAGGCAAAAGAGTCAAAGGACGCAAACTTCGCGTCGCTATGGATGAACCTATCATCATCGAAGGCATTCATGCTTTAAACGAAAAACTCACTAACTTAATTCCGAAGCATCAAAAATTCAAAATCTACATCGCTCCGCAAGCTCAAATCAATATTGATAATCATAACCCCTTATCGCTTACAGATTTACGTCTTTTAAGACGTATTATTCGCGATAATCGTACAAGAAACGCTTCTGCTATCGATACTATCAAAATGTGGCCAAGCGTACGTATGGGTGAATTCAAATGGATTTATGATACCCAAGAAGGAGCAAATTACGTCTTTAATTCATTATTAAGTTATGAAATTTCTGCTATGAAAAAATATGCTATTCCATTACTTAATAACGTCGACCGCAATAGTGAATTCTATCCGATGGTCGAAAGACTTATTCGTACTTATAAATTCTTCGAGCCAATCGATGATAAATATATTCCTTGTAACTCATTAATGAGAGAGTTTATCGGTGGTTCTTGTTACGAAGGTGAATGAGATTTTCTCTTATTAGAAGCAACAAATTTATTTCTTTCACTCAAGTAAATATTATTAATATCTTGCATGTAAGCGTTACGCATTTCTAAGTAACGCTTTTTGCTTGCCTCATCGACACTTTTTACGTACAAATTTGTGAAGATAGGCTCGATTCTAAAAAACGATTCAAATAAATTTAATAGACTAGCTCTAGCAAAATATTCTTTTCTTGAATAAATTAATAAAGGGGAAGAATGAGCAATCTCAGAAGACATCTCATACCATTTTGCATAATTTGATAAACCTGCGGCAACTTCTAAACCATTTCTAAAATTTAATTTAAAGCCATCAATTTTATTAGTTTCCACTGCATCATAAAGCCAACCATATTCGATAAATTTTTTCATATCTTTCGATTTAAGATCATGTGATTTCATCTTCTCTTTTAACTCGATAAAAATATTATCTTGTTTAGTTTTATCTTCAATAGCGTTTCTAAACGCTAAAGAATAGACCATATGCCTTAAATAAGCATCGAGTCCTTTTTTATTAGTTTTTGCAAGTATCAGTAAAATGCATTCAGATTCGTGCATCGTTCGCCACGTAGAAAAAGCTTCTGTTTCAAATCCCGCCAAAAGGAGATCAACAATGCAACGTGCTAAAAATATCACCTTTTCTAGAATGTCAAAGCGAACATCGGTTTTATTTTTATTACGCACTACTGGTAAACTTGAAAGCATAAAAGAAATCATCGTCAGAAGATTTGAAATGACTGGGGAATATTTAGAATATAAGCCATGTGTCTTAATTGAAAATAATTCGATAGTAACGAACTTATCGACTACACGATTCACTAGTTGAGCGATGAAAACTTCATCGTAATTTATATCTTTTTTATCTGAAATATAAAGAAGTTCTCCAATTGCATAATTTAAAATGATGGATGAGTTGATAATTTGATAAGATGAAATAATTTTATTTTCTTTTAAGTATTCGATAGCGGAGCAAGCATCAAAATAAATACGATATAAAATTTCAAAAGGGATTTTATCTTTAATTTTTAAAGTTTCTAACGTTTTTGAAACAAGCTCTTTACTTATTAACACCGTCTTCATAACTTGTAACCTCCTTGCATGTGCCTTTGATGATGCTTGTTAGGTAGGTTTTAATTGTTAATTTCTTGTTGTTTATCTTTTCAAGATAATGCTTATACATTCCTAACTGACGAGCGTAATTTGGATCATCGATATGAGAAAGTTTAAAATCGATAATATCGATATGCTCATCATAAATCAAGATTAAATCGATAAAACCAGATACATCTTCTTCTTCATCATAATAAGTAAATTCATGTAACGCTCTTGCACTCTTTGCGTTCTTAAAAATATCTAATTTTAAAAATCTATCAATCATTTTTCTTTCTTTTTCATCTTGAATAAAACTTAGATCAACATTTTTAAAATCTATCTTTTCTAAATAGGCGTGTAACCTAGTGCCTAAATTAAGTAAATCTTCATCCGCAATTGAGCTTTCAGCTTTTGAAGCACGAATTTTTTTCAAAGGTTTTAATAAATTTAAATTCACGCATGGTTTAATTTCAAGTGTTGTCTTTACAGTTTCTTTTTCGTCATTTAAATCATTTAAGTTATTAGTAATAAGGTCATTCATCCTCATTAATGTTTCAAAATTTGCGTTTATGAATTCAGGATAATCTAAGAAAGAATAATCTTCATCCATAAGACCATAATAATAGAAATTAGAGAAAGTCGAACAATTTTCTTTAAGAACATTGGAAATCTTTTTCTTATTATTTAAGTTAGGTAAGGGAAGCAAAACGATGTTTTGTTTCTTGGCCCGAGTCAAGCCGACATAAAGTAAACGAAGTCTTTCCATTGCAAGTTCAGAATTAATTTTATCGCTCAATTGATCTCTAAAAGGTGAACCAATATCACCAAAATCGTAACTTGGAATAAACATGCCTAATTTTTGGTCGAATAAAATAGATGATCTTGCATCTTCTAAATTAGGTAAGACATTATTAAAGGGAAGATAAATATAATCAAATTCTAATCCTTTTGAACCATGAATCGTCATAAGTTTCACGCAGTTTTCAATATCTTCTTTAACTCGTATTTTCATGCTAACTTCATATTCATCCGCGTCGATAAAATAATTTAATAAATCTAAAGCTGATTGGCCAAGTTCATCATAAGAAATCGCTAAAGATAAAATACGATCTAAAATCGCTAAGTTAAAGTCATAATTATCAATTTTTAATAAATTTTTATAAATATCAAATTGCTCATAAATTGAAAAAAATAAATCTCTGATTGATAAGTTATCCTTTTCTAGATTCAATCTATCGATAATTTTATATAAATCATAAGAAGAATAGTTTTTATTTTCCGCGAGGTTCATTAATTCTTCATCACTTATTTCGTAAATAAAAGAACGTAA
>CASFRI010000047.1 GCA_949297055.1 uncultured bacterium
ATGGATATTTATAATATTGTCGAATAAAAAATGGAGGTGATAATTATGGAACAACCAATTGATTATTCAAAAGATGAAAAAGTTTTAGAAAAATTTGGACGAAATATTACTGAGCAAGTAAAACTTGGTAAAGTTGATCCCGTCATCGGAAGAAACGATGAAATAAGAAAGATCATCGAAATTTTAGCGAGGAAGACGAAAAATAACGTCATTCTCATCGGTGAACCTGGCGTCGGTAAGACCGCTATTTTGGAAGGTCTAGCAGAACGTATCGTCAAAAATGATGTTCCTGATTCTTTAAAAGATAAAGAAATATTTGAACTTGATATGGGTGCGCTTGTCGCTGGGGCAAAATACCGCGGTGAATTCGAAGAGAGATTAAAAGCTGTCTTAAATAAAATTAAAGCAAGCGAAGGGAAGATTATTCTTTTCATCGATGAAATTCATCTCATCGTCGGAGCAGGGCGCACGGATGGAGCCTTAGATGCTTCTAACATGCTAAAGCCGATGCTAGCAAGAGGAGAAATTGATTGTATCGGAGCGACAACTTTGAATGAGTATCGTGAGTATATTGAAAAAGATCGTGCTTTAGAAAGAAGATTTCAACCTGTTCTAATTAATGAACCTACAGTGGAAGATACTATTTCCATCTTGCGTGGTCTAAAAGAAAGGTTCGAATCCTATCATGGTGTTACTATCATGGATAATGCCCTAGTCGCGGCAGCAACACTTTCAAATCGTTACATTACAAACAGGTTTTTACCTGATAAGGCTATCGACTTAGTGGATGAAGCTTGCGCTTCTATCAAAGTCGAAATTGAATCGATGCCGACGGAACTCGACGAAACTTTAAGACGCATTCGTCGTCTTGAAATTGAAAAGGCAGCGCTTAGTAAAGAAAACGATGAATCTTCTAAGAAACGTCTATCTGCATTAAGTGAAGAACTTGATAAAGAAAATAAAGCAAAACAAGAACTTGAATCACGCTGGGCGAAAGAGAAGAAAGATATCGAAGAAGCTAAGAACATTAAAAAAGACATTGAACAAGCTCGCTTTAATTTAGATAAATATTTACAAAAAGGTGATTACGTTAAAGCAAGTGAAATTCAATATGAAAAGATTCCTAATTTGGAGAAAAGATTAAAAGAACTTGAAGCAAAAGACGATAATCATAAACGTCTACTTTCCGAAGTAGTGGATGAAGAAGAAATTGCTCGCATCGTTTCTAAGATGACAAACATTCCTGTTTCAAGAATCGCAAAAGGTGATAAGGAAAAAGTTTTAGACTTGCCTAACATCTTAAAAAGAAGAGTGAAAGGGCAAGATGAAGCTATTAAGCTTGTAAGCGATGCGATCATTAGACAAAGAGCGGGTATCAAAGATCAAAATAAGCCTATTGGTTCATTCCTTTTCTTAGGACCAACTGGTGTTGGTAAAACTGAAGTGGCAAGAACGCTTGCGGAAGCACTTTTCGATAGTGAACATCACATCATTCGTATCGACATGAGTGAGTATATGGAAAAATTTAGTGTCTCGCGTCTCATCGGCGCGCCTCCAGGCTATGTCGGTTACGAAGAAGGTGGCCAATTAACGGAAAAAGTCCGTAGAAATCCATATAGTATCGTCTTATTTGATGAAATTGAAAAAGCTCATCCAGAAGTATTCAACCTTTTACTTCAAGTGTTAGACGAAGGTAGGCTTACCGATTCACAAGGAAGACTTGTCGATTTTAAAAACACGGTCATCATCATGACTTCGAATTTAGGAAGTGAATATTTATTGCACGGTGAGGTTGATAAGGTCGATCAATTATTACATGCGACATTTAGACCTGAATTCTTAAATCGTATAGATGAAATCGTCTACTTCCGTCCTCTTGATAAAGAGACGCAGCTTCTCGTCGTCGATAAGATGTTAGGTGAATTAGATGAAAGATTAAAAGAAATCTACTATTCGTTTACTTTTACCGAGAAGGCTAAAAGAAAAATTTTAGACGATGCTTATTCACCAGACTTTGGTGCGAGACCGATTAAGCGTTACATTCAAAATGAAATCGAAACTTTATTAGCGAAGAAAATTATGGCTAATGAAGTGGACACCAAACACGCTTACGTCGTCGATGTGAAAGATGATCAATTCGTCGTTTTAATAAAATAATTTTTCTAAATATTGATAAGACGCTTTCATACAAGAAGGCGTCTTTTTTCATTAAAAAATATATTTATTTTCTCCAATAAATCCAATATAATTGTATTATCAGGAGCAAAAAGATGATTGTTACAGTTAATATTTTAAAAAATAAATATCAAAATTATCGAAATGTATTAGATAAGATTAAAAGAGAAGTAGATAATGGCACTTTAATACGCATTAAAAATGGCTTATATGAAACTAATAGAAATGTTGAGCCATATTACCTTGCTTCTTCTATCTTTTCTCATTCTTACCTAAGCTTCGAATGGGCTTTATCTATCTATGGTCTTATCCCTGAAAGAGTCTATACATTTACTTCAGCTTCTTATAACCTAAGAAAAAATAAAACGTATGTTAATTACTTCGGCTGTTTTGAATTTTATGATGTACCTAAAAATATTTTTTATGAAGGAGTGAATTCTTATCTAGAAAAAGGTTACATTTACAAAATTGCTACAAAAGAGAAAGCTATTTGTGATTGTTTGGCTAAGTGGCCAGTTGTCCATTCTATTAAACAACTTAAAATTTTATTGTTCGAAGATAAAAGAATTTATGAAAACGAATTTAATAAATGTGATTTTAAAGCAATGTCGAACCTTGCAAGTTTGTATCATAAGACAAATTTAAAACTTTTAGTTGAATTAATAAATAAGGAGTACCTACATGGCAAACACACTAGAATTAATGCTTAAAAAATATAAATTAGAAACTGATTTAGACAAAGAAAACGCCATTAAGGAAATAATGCAAGAAATTGCTTTAGCAGGCTTAGCAAACACTAATTTTTTTACTAAGGCCGCCTTTTATGGAGGAACTTGTCTTCGCATTTTCTACGGTTTAGATCGATTTAGCGAAGATTTAGATTTTGCACTTTTAAATAAAGATGAAAATTTCGATTTATCAAATTATTTCGAACCATTAAAAAATGAATTTAACATGTATGGTATTAATCTAGATATTGAATATATAACGAAGAAAAATAATGATGTAGAAAGTGCTTTGTTTAGCGCAAATACGGCGACTCTTATGCTTCATTTTTATCATGATAACAGCCAAGTAAAAAGCATCATCCATAATCAAAAAATTAAAATTAAATTTGAAATAGATATGAATAATCCACCTGGTGGTAAAGTAGAATTTAGATATCAAACTCTACCGGAACCTTACGAAATTCAAATATTCGATGAATCTAGTTTATTTGCAGGAAAGATACATGCTATTTTATGTCGTAATTATCTTCATCGTGTGAAAGGGCGCGATTATTTTGATTATCTATTTTTTATTTCTAGTGGCACGAAATTTAATCTTCAATATTTAGAAAATAAACTAAAAAATACTGGCGGGATAATCGATTCAAAAGAAGCGTTAACTTTAGATAAAGTGAAAGAACTTCTTTACGCCAAGTTTAGCCATGTCGATTATCCTTTAATGGTTGAAGATGTGTCTAAATTTATTCCCAATAAAGAACAATTGAAAACTTATAAAAAAGAATTATTTTTATCTACCTTAAGTGAATTGGAATGCACGTAATTTTTCATTATTTCTTTATTATTAAATAAAGTGTGATTATTTATCAAAAAAATATCTAGAAGGAAGATATGGAGCATTACCGAACATCATTTATGAATGAAATTATAGTTGGACAAAAGAGGCAAAAATTAAATTCTCGTCTCGATAAAAAACTTATCCTCCTAGGTGTAGAAGGAAAAAATAGCACCGAAGCGTCCTATTTTCTTAATTTTAATCGCCTGCAAAATACTTATCGTGTCAAAATCGCTAAGGGGCGAGATACGCATCTATTAGGCTTAATAGATGAATTAAATTTGTGCCGTAAAGACACCGATTTTAAAAAAAGGAGATTTGATGTATTGTATTTTCGACTTAGATAATGATCCATATAAAATAAAAGTAGCGGATGAGTTGATAAAAAAATATCGTAAGCAAGACATTATTTTTCTTTATTCTAATCCTTGTTTTGAATTATTTTTTCTTTGGCATTTTATTTATTCGACGAAGCCTTATTCAAATAGCCGTAAAGTTATTACTGATTTAAAAAAACACATGCCATATTACGAAAAGAACATTAATTGTTTTCACTCATTATTTTCTAAAATTGAAATAGAGATTAGAAACAGTGAAAATATAATGTTTTATCATAGTAGGCATAAACAGTTTGGTATTTATTTAAATCCAGTAACTAAAGTTCATGTATTAGTAAAATTATTATTTTCTTTTATACAACATTAATTGGAATAACTTCTAAAGCGAGCATAATCATAAAACCAATAATAAAGGCCCATAAGCCAAAATGAATAGCTTTGCCTTTTCTTGCTTCAGGTAAAAGTTCGTCGACTGTAACATAAATCATCGCTCCGCTAGCAAAGCTAAGTAGCCAAGGAAGAAGTGGCTCTAAATAGAAAGCTAAAAATAAGCTAACGATAGCGAAAATTGGTTCGACTATGCCTGTTAAAGTTGCCATAAGAAAGGCTTTGACCTTACTCATTCCATTCGCATATAAAGGCACTGAAATTGCAAAAGATTCAGGAATGTTTTGAATAGTGATGCCAATCGCTAGTGAAAGCGCGGCTAAAGAAGTTTCTAAACTAGGAGTGGCTAAGGCTAAACCACAAGCAAAACCAACCGCTAAACCCTCTGGTACGTTATGAATTAAAACAGCAAAAAATAATTTTGTATGTTTTCCTAATTTATTCGTTTTAATACCTTCTTCTTCTGATCCTTCATGATGTAAGTGTGGAACAAGTTTATCAATTAAATAAAGTAAAATACAACCAACAAAGAAACCAATTAAAACAGGAACATAAGGAAAAGAAGCATAAGCAGGGGAAGCTTTAGCTTCTTCAATTGAAGGCAAAAGTAAGCCAAAAATGCCTGCCGCAATCATAATACCGCTTGCAAAACCTAAAACGATGTTATTAGTTTTATCGCTTAAATCTTTTTTGAAAAGAAAGACTAAAGCGGATCCTAATAAAGAGCCTAGGAAGATGATACTAATTGAAATTATGGCATAATGAATTGGTTCCATAGGTTAAATATAGTAATAATGTTAGATGTAATAAGCAAGAAATATGCTTACAAATGTTTCATAGAATAGAGTCTAAAAATTAATTATTTATTACTTTATAGCGTTAAGGTAAAAACAAAAGCAAATATAATTGCATTAAGCGACGCTAAAATTGAATAAATCTCAATTGCGGTGCTTTTAATGTTCCCTTCATTTTGTTCTTTTTTCTCATTTTCCTCTTCATCACTTTCAATTGATTCTAAAGATTTAGAAGTAGAATTTGAAATAGTTTGCCCTCTTCTTTTTAAGCGTTTTATTCTAGTTTGTTGGTATGAATATCTAGTAATCCAAATTATTGTTATCATAACAAAAAGCATTAGTATAAAACTTGGAATATCTAGTGAATCATTTAGATTAAGATTTAGCTTATAAAAATATTCAACGTAAGCAAAAAGAATGATGTCTATGATTAAAATTATTATAGAAATGGAAAGCATATAAATATATTCTCTCTTGTCCATTTTATTTCTTACTTCACTTTTAGATAAAGTCCTAATTTTGCTATTGATATGAAACCATTTCTTCTTAAATATTTCTGCTAGGACAGATGGATATAAAACCTGAACTAAACTTAATCCCATAATTGCGTATAAGTATGAATACATTGATGTTTGCCCACCTTTTAATGATTAATAGAATAGTAGAATTGGCATGAGAATAAAAAAGTTGCAAAAGATGAACAAGGAATAAAATGGCATTGCATCATTTTTAATTCCTTCGCGGTAAAACCATTTCCACTTTTTCCAATTTTCTAATAGCCCGCTAATTCCATACCTTGGAGGTTTACCTATAAATTTCATAGGCGTCCCCAACTCATCACTTCTTGTTTCTAGATAAACCCCACCGATTCCAGACGTTATTAATGCAAATATAATAAGTAATACTATAAAAGATATGGCAAATTTTTCTGGCTCATCCAATATAATTTTAACTTGAGAAGTACAAACAAAATAAGCAAAAAGAATAACGTTAATAATAAAGATTGCTAAGGAAATAGGAAGTGCAAAAATATATTCCCTTTTTCCCATTCTGTTTCTTACTTCTCTTTTTGATAAAAATCCATCCTGATTATCAATATGAAACCATTTCTTTTTAAAGATAGTTATCAATAAAATAGGATATAAAACCTGAACTAAACTTAATCCTATAATTGCATATAAATATAGATACATTGATTTATTGCCTACCTATTCTTCTTGTTTTCAATTATTCCATATAACATTGAATTAAGAAAACTATCTACAAAATTCTTAAGTATATCCGAAATAGCATCCGCAAATCTAAGAACTAAAGTTGACCCAACTCTCGTTATTAATGTTCCAAATATTTTGTCTAGTCCTTTTGTTGAAAAACTAAAGAATGATGAAGACACTCCACCTAGAGCACCTCGTGCAAGCGATGATAATAAATCAGCATCAATGCCATATGTTGAAATATCAGTTATTATTGATCCAACAATTTCTCCTACAAAGTTACCTATAGTGCTTACTAACTTAATGATAAAACGATAAGAAAAATGAGATAAAGCA
This sequence comes from uncultured bacterium, assembly GCA_949297055.1. Taxonomy (GTDB): domain Bacteria; phylum Bacillota_I; class Bacilli_A; order RFN20; family CAG-826; genus CALVUG01. Next base: position 6,805 of record CASFRI010000047.1, read on the forward strand.
CCACCATAAGCAAATCCACCAATAAATCCGCTTACAAATGCACCTAGATATTCTTGCCATGATGACCATTTCCATCTAGAGAAATCCAATTGGTAATTGATTAGGTTTATTACGATATCTGTAGCAAATAGAATGATAACACTTGATATTGCAAATATAAGACCCCATATTAAAGCAGTTATTAATTCTAATCGTCCGTTTGAATCAACATACTTAATAGGATTATTTCTACAATAGATGTATAAATTTAAACCATTAAGTTGAGTTTTTGTTTCATCTAAAATTGGTAATTCATCACGCGTTATAAATATAGCGAAGAAAGGACTATAATATC
>CASFRI010000048.1 GCA_949297055.1 uncultured bacterium
GAACTAGAAAACGTCGATATTACCTGGTCAGATATCATTTTTTAATTTATTTTAATAAATTATCTTCGACAAATTTAATTCTATATTTAACTTCTTTTTCTCCTAAAATTGACATCGAAGTAAATAAATTTGGACTACGTTTAGAACCAGCGATAGAAATTCTTAACATCTCTGCTACATCACCTACTTGCCCAACGTAATCGCTTGGATTAGCCTTATAGGTTTTATTATCGCTTGCGAAATGATATTTACTTGCGATTTCTTTTAATCCAGCGAACCACACTTGTTCATTTTCGCTACTTAGTAACGTTAAAGATTCGTTTAAAATAGTTCTAATTAATTCTTTATCAAATTTAGGATTAAAACCAATACTGCTATTCAAAATGATGTCTTCATATAAATCACGATAGAAAAATTTAATGCTAGGGTAAATATCTTTGTATTTAGCGTAATCTTTACGTGGATGATCACCATCTCTTTCGATATTTAAAATGCGTTTAAAATAATTTTCGTCGCGTAAAATAAGAGTGTATAAGGTTTGTTCATAAACTCTCGCATATTCCTTAACATTATTAAATAATGTTTCTAAATCGAAAGAAGCAATAACTTCTTTTGAATAATAATCGAGTTTCTTCAAATCGAAAAGCGCTCCATCAAGAGACATCTTGTCGAATGAAAATTTAAATTGAGAATAATCTAAAACATTTTTTCCTACGAGCCATTCTTCAAAGTTAGAATTGACAATCGTCATTAAATAGACGATAAGAGAAACAGGAGGATAACCATTTTCTAAGAAATAAGATACATTAGCCTCAGGATCTTTACGTTTAGAAAATTTTCTTTTCTTTCCTTCATCCATTTTCATAATCAATGGAAGATGTGCGTATTTCACAAGTGGAAAATTAAGACGCTTAAACATTTCGATATGTAAAGGCAAAGAAGAAATCCATTCTTCTCCACGAATGACAATACTTGTACGCATGAAATGATCATCGCACACATGCGCGAAATGATACGTTGGAAGACCGTCACTTTTTAAAACGACGACATCTAAATCATTTTCAGCAATATTAATATGCCCGCGAATCAAATCTTCACAATCGATTTTATTTTCATGATCCCCAAGTGATTTAAATCTTAAAACGTAAGGTTCACCTTTACTTATTCTTTCGTAAGCCTCATCGACACTTAAATTTCGGCACTTGGCAAATTCACCATAATAACCAGGTACCATTTTATTTCTTTCTTGAAATTCTCTTAATTTATTTAAATCTTCAGATGTACAAAAACAAGGATAGACGTCCCCTCTTGCCACAAGTTCTTTTAAGACGATACGATAAATATCTTTTCTTTTAGATTGTAAATAAGGACCATATTCACCTTTTTCAGTAGGTAAGTCAAATCCTTCATCTGGTGTCACTAAGAAAGTTTTTAATCCTTCCACTAAAGTTTCTTTCGCTCCCGGCACTTCTCTTTTCGTATCCGTATCTTCTAAACGAAGATAAAATACCCCGTTCGTAGAAGAGGCAACAAGACGAGACACTAATGAAGTAAATAGAGAACCAGTATGTAAAAAGCCAGTAGGAGAAGGCGCAAATCTTGTCACTTCACCTTCAACATTTCTTAAAGGATATTTCTTTTCTAAATCATCAATTGATAAAGTTACATCGGGGAAGATTAAGTTAGCTAAGTCACGATAATTTTTCATATTTGTTTAATTTCCTTTGCTAAATAATTTTACTTTGCTATAATATAACACGCTGCAGGTGTAGTTCAGTGGCAGAACACTACCTTGCCAAGGTAGTTATGCGGGTTCGATTCCCGTCACCTGCTCCAGTTACGAATGTCCTAGTCATCGACTAGGTTTTTTATTTTATAAATATCATATTTTACTTTCAACTTTTTTGAAAGTAACATAATTATTATAAAACAAATTCAATAATTTTTCATAAAATATAGAAATATTCATTTACTTTTTTTAAACGAATAATACTAAATAATGATAAAATATAAACAATATTTGGAGGAAAAGATCATATGGCTACAACAAAGAAAGTAACAAAAAAAGTCGAAAAACCCAAAAAGGAAACAAAGAAAGTCGAAAAACCTATCAAGGAAGAAGTTGACGCTAAAACTTTAAAACAATATCACGTCTCGAAAAGAGAAGACGGTCGTTGGCAAGTCAAAAACGTCAAAGCGGAAAAAGCACTTAAGATTTTTAGAACGCAAGCTGAAGCTATTGCTTTTGCAAAAAGCGTCGCCAATAATCAAGATGGCTCAATTCGCGTCCATTCTAAAGCTGGAAAATTAAGAAAAGCTAAATAAAGATGAATTTTGAAATTTTACTCGCTACTTCTAATAAGCATAAATTAGAGGAATTTCGTCGCATCCTTGCGCCTCACGGCATTACTCTTTATGGTATGAGCGATTTAAATTTAGAAGCGCTTGATGTCGAAGAAAATGGCGATACTTATTTTAAAAACGCTCAAATCAAATTAGAGGCATTACGAAAAATCACTACTTTCCCTATTCTTGCTGATGATTCAGGCTTAGAATTAGATGCTTTTCCTCACTTATTAGGTCTACATACTTCAAGATACGCTAAACAATTTAGTAATCAAAAAGAAGCTAATGAAAGTATTATCAAACTTTATGAAAATAATCCTTCAACAAAACGTGATGCTATTTTTAAATGTGCCCTATGTTTTTCCTTAGATGATAATGATATACGCTATTTTGATGGCGAAATGCCTGGATTTATTGCAAATAAAGCTATTTATGAACATGGTTTTGGTTATGATCCAATCTTCATCGCTAAAGAAAATAATCGATGTGTCGCATCTTTAAAGAATGAAGAAAAAGATGAAATATCACATCGCGGAAAGGCATGTAAAAAACTTCTTGTTTATCTAAAAATAAAAGGATTAATTAAATAAGTTATTTGTTAAATCTTTCTCTAATTGTTTTAACGATATAATCTGAAAGTGAAGAAGGAACGAAGTCTTTAATATCATCATGAAATAAGGCTAATTCCTTAATGCCACTCGAAGAGATAAATAAAGTATTCGCACTAGGAAAAAGAGCGATTGTTTCGATGTTACTATCTAAGGTATGATTGAAAGCAAAAAGATTTTGTTCATTCATAAAATCTTCTTGATTTCTTATTCCTCTAACGATAACTTTTGCCCCTTTTGCTTTCGCAAAATCAATAACTAAAAGATTAGAAGAAACGACTTCGACGTTTTTTAAATGTTTCGTAGCTTCTTTTAACATTGATTCTCTTTCTTCTACATTAAATAAATATTTTTTATGCGGATTTAAAGACACTAAAACGATGAGATGAGCAAAAATTTTAGAAGCACGTTCAATAATATCTAAATGCCCATTTGATACAGGATCAAACGAACCAGGATAAATTGCTAAGATATTTTGCATGAATTTAAATCCTCCCACTCCCACATTTGATCAAATTGTTTAATTTCTTCAATTAAATTATTTTCTTCACCAAAATTTAAAAACACGCCCTCATTTTTCTTAAAAGTCCATAAGTAAGAATAAAGTAAAATTGATAATTTCTCATTCTTAATAAGTTTATTTACTTTCTTCATCAATTTAGAACTTAACTTCATTTTATGAAGAGAAAGGAAAAGAAGACGTAATTTATCGTTATGAATTTTATTTAAAGACTTTCGAGGTGCTTTCGCTTCGATATCCCCCACGCCTAAATCGTAACGATGGAAAGAAGAAATAATAAGTAAATGAGGGTAAGTGTCTTTTATAAATTTAGTTATTTTTTTAGAGTAAATTTGACCAGTTCCTTCATTAAATAAAACGTAAGCTAAAAGTCCAGTAAAATTAAGGTGCGTTTCAATATTATTAATCATTTCAAGTCTTAACTGCGTATAACTTTCTTTCTTATTTCTTCCTAAACGCAAAGGACGATCAACTAGGTAAGTTTCATCGTAAAAAAATTCGCTAAATTTCACCCATAACTTTCTTTCGTTCCCACCTGAAATAATTGGTAAAATATAATAAATTCCTAATTTATCTAATATAGATAGTATTTTATAAGACGGTAAGACATCTTCAAAATAGATAAGATGAAAATCATTTTCTTGCAGTATTTTATAACAACGATAAAATTCGTCTAAATCTCGATAGACGATAGAAGACTTATTAAAATAACCAAAATCAATAAAGCCTCTTAAATAGATAATTTTGCCATTTTCTAGCAGCAATGGATTATTTTCTTCATCATAATTAATTTCTAATTTTTTTAAACCAAAATAAGAACGCACTTCATCATCTTTAATTTTGATAATAATATCGTAAATTTTTGGATGTTTATAACTATATTCCTCTAAAGAAGAAACATCGATGATAGTCTCGTCTTTTTTAAATTCTTGGACGATTTTTAAATTATTATTATCATAAATTTCAATGACTTTATTTTCACTTAATCCAACTGGTGTAATTGAAACTTTTAAACGACGCTGTAAGTAATCGTAATCTAATGCGTAATCTTTTAGATGAATTGAAGGATGAGCTTCTAAATAAAGACTATCTAATATACCTGATAAAGAAGGAATATTTTTCTTTAACCCATCGTAATTTTGTTTTCCCTTAGAGTAAATACTTGTAAGATTATCATCTTGAATGATGAAATAAATTTCATTCTCGCCAACATTCAAATATTTTTTAACATTGGCCTCCACTTCTAAAAAAGGAAGAGATGTTTCCATCACTAAGGTGTGATTAAGATAAACTTTTGCAATTTGATCAATTTTCAATAGATGTAAAGTTATCTCTTCTTCGCTAAAAAAATCTTCATCTAATTTAAATGTTCTTTTTAAATGCAAATATTTAGAAGGTAAAAGTTCTTCTTCTATAGAATTAGGAACAACAATATTTTTATTTAAATTTTCATAAATTTTATTATCGTCTTTTATTTCATATTGAAAAACACCATCAAGAAGAAGAAATTTCTTCCTTTGTAAACGAGGATTAGGGTGATTTAAATTATGAAAAAGATAACTCATAAAATCTATTCATCGTAATGCATTGTTAATCTAACGATTGGGGTATAACTTAAAATAATCTTAGCGACACGTTCAGAAACATTGTCAACTTTATATTCATTAACTAAATTAGATGTAAGAGGTGCTTTAGTGGCAATATCGATCGCATTTAAAATATGTTTTTCATCGATTTGCCCTAAAATGATGCTTCCTTGATCTAGACCTTCTGGTCTTTCAGTCGAAGTTCGAATTAAGACGGCTTTGAAACCAAGCATCGCACTTTCTTCCGTCAAAGTTCCAGAATCAGAAAGGACGACGAAAGCATTCTTTTGAAGAGAACAATAGTCGAATAAGCCAAAAGGCTTAAGTTCTTTCACTAATGGATGAAATTTAAAATGTCTTTGTTCGATAATATGTCTACTTCTTGGGTGGCAAGAATAAATAATAGGCATATTATAATGTTCCGCGACCGCGTTAATGGCATTCATTAAAGACATAAAATGTTTTTCATTATCAATGTTTTCTTCACGGTGTGCGCTTACTAAAATATATTGATTTTTCTTTAAATTTAAATATTGCATCGCTCTTGAAATTTCAATTTTATCCTTATGATAATTTAAAACTTCATACATTGGTGAACCAGTGACAAAAATCGTCTTGCCGTCCATTCCTTCGCTTAATAAATATCTTCTCGAATTTTCAGTGTAAGGAAGATTGATATCAGAAATATGATCGACGATTGTACGGTTGACCATTTCAGGGACGTTCCAGTCCCAACATCTATTACCCGCCTCCATATGGAAGATAGGTACTTTAAGCCTTTTCGCTGCAATAGCAGAAAGAGCGCTATTGGTGTCACCAAGCACTAATAAAGCGTCAGGCTTTTCTTTTTTAATAACTTCGTAAGATTTAGCGATAATTAAGCCCATCGTTTCCCCTAAGTCTTTTCCAACTGCACTTAAATAATAATCGGGTTTACGAAGTTCTAATTGATTAAAGAAAATCTCATTTAATTCGTAATCGTAATTTTGGCCAGTGTGAACAAGAATATGATCAAAATATTTATCTAGTGCTCTTATCGTCATCGCCAGACGAATAATTTCAGGTCTCGTACCTAAAATAGTCATGACTTTTAATTTCTTTTCCATCGTTTAGACCTCCATCGCAAAAGTATCTGGATGCTCTTTATCGAACATTTCGTTTGCCCACATGAAAACGTAAGCTTCTTCTTCACCAATATTTTTTATATTATGCGTATAGCCAGGCGGAATATCGACGACGCGAAGTTTATTTCCGCTTACGCGGTAAGTAATCACTTCTTCACTATCGATCTTTCTAAATTTAATATCACATGTTCCTTTAATGACTAAAAATTTTTCATTTTTCGTATGATGATAATGATTACCTTTAGTGATGCCAGGCTTAATAATATTTAAAGAAAATTGTCCCCTATCATCACTTTTTAATATTTCAGTAAAACTGCCCCTATCATCGCTATGGCTTATTAAATCATAAGCAAAATCATCTTCAGCGAGAAAAGATAAATAAGTCGCATATAACTTTTTGATGAAAGGATGTCCTTGATCAACGATCTTAAAATTATTCCTACTTTCTTTAAAAGAATAAAGTAAATCTGCGATTTCTTTTGGAGTATATTGATCATCGCTTGGAATGTATTGAATTTCTTTACTATCTCTTTTTACTTTTCCTTCGATTAAATCGCATAAAGCGTTGCATAAATCATCGATGTAAAGGAAAGAAATCTTTGGAGCGCTTTCATTAATTTGAATATCTAAATTATGGGAAATGTTATAGCAAAATGTCGCAATCATCGAATTATAATTTGGTCTAGACCATTTTCCAAAAACATTTTGAAAACGAAAAATGTAAACTGGATTTCCGCTTACTCTTTGATAATTAAATAAATAATCTTCTGCGGCTTTTTTTGACTTGCCGTAAGGATTATCGTAAATCGCTTGGCTAGAACTAGAAAGAATAATAGGTGTAACCTTATTATTTTCTTTTAAGATATTTACCACTCTTACGATGCTATTGACATTCCCATCAGTAAATTCTTCTTTAGAAAGTGGGCGATTAACGCCAGCAAGATGGACAATATAATCCGCGTTTAAAACATTTTCTTTCCAAGCGTAAGGTTCATCATCTTTATCTAGGCCTAAAACTTCATGACCTCTTTCAAGTAAGAAAGTCATCAAATTTTTTCCAATGAACCCATTAACGCCTGTAATTAAAACTCTCATTTCTTAAATAAATCCAATCTTAATAATTGTTTTTTCATGCCTTCGACATCAAGTCTTTCCGTATTATGCGAATTATAAGATTCAACATTTTCTAAAGCATGATTGCCTTTTTCGACATATTTATCATAATTTAAATCTCTATTATCTGCCGGAATACGATAGAAGCCCGGTAAAGAAATAGCTTTAGCCATCTCTTCAGAAGTCACTAAGGTCTCATATAATTTTTCCCCATGACGAGTGCCAATATAGGCCACACCAGTTTTAGAGCCAGTAAGTTCGATGATAGCTTTTGCTAAAGTGTCAATCGTCGCCGCTGGGGCTTTTTGGACGAATAAGTCACCTTGTTCACCATGTTCAAAAGCATAAAGCACTAAATCGACCGCATCTTCAAGCGTCATCATAAAACGCGTCATATCAGGATTGGTGATAGTGATGGGCTTTCCTTCGGAAATTTGTTCTAAGAAATATGGAATGACACTTCCTCTTGAAGCCATGACATTGCCATATCTTGTTAAACATAATACAGGGTCTTCTTTTAACATTTGTCTACTTCTAGCGATGACATTTTTTTCCATCAAAGCTTTTGAGATGCCCATCGCATTAATTGGATAAGCCGCCTTATCAGTAGATAAGAAAATAGCTTTCTTAACATGATTTTCCACACAGGCTGTAATCACATTATCGCTTCCAATAACGTTAGTCTTACAAGCTTCCATCGGATAAAATTCACAAGATGGTACTTGTTTTAACGCCGCGGCAGAAAAAACGTAATCTACACCTCTAAACGCCCCTCTAATGGAACTTAAATCTCTAACATCACCAATGTAAAATTTAAGTTTGTCGTTCGCATAATGCTTACGCATATCATCTTGCTTCTTTTCATCGCGTGATAAGATTCTTATTTCTTTAATATCCGTCTTTAAAAATCTTTCCACGACCGCATGACCAAATGAACCAGTTCCACCAGTCACTAATAATATTTTACCTTTGAAATCTAACATGTTTGTTCCTCCACTTCATTATAAATGAAATTAATAAATAAAGAAAACTTTACTTACCTTTTGAAGAAGTAAAGATTGAAAATATCGTCTGAAAAAATAATTTTGTATCGAAGAAGAAATTGACATGTTTAACGTAATAAGAATCAAGTTCAGCCTTCTTTAAAGGATTATGATCTCTATGCATTTTAAGTTGAGCATAACCTGATAAACCAGGTTGAACTAAATAGGCACTTGGGAGATGTTCTTCGCGAAGCTTAATTAGCTCTTCTTCATTATGTGCCGCACCAGGTCTAGGACCGATAAAAGACATGTGTCCTAGAAAAATGTTTATTAGTTGAGGTAGTTCATCAATGGAAAATTTTCTCAAAAAATTACCAAATTTATATTCCATTGCTTTTTGTTGTTCTTCACTCATATCTGATGGCGCAACTTCTGGAGCATCAGCACGCATCGTTCTAAATTTGAAAATTCGAAAAATCTTCTTATTTTTTCCTACTCTCTGTTGTCTAAAAAATACCGGTCCTTTCGAAGTACATTTAATAAGTAGAGCAATAATTAATAAAAACCAAGAAAGAATAATTAAACCTAATCCTGAAAAGATAATATCTAGCACTCTTCTTATCGCTAGATAAACTTTTTGTCCTTTGCGTAATTTGTCTTCGCTATTTTTCATATAAAACTTTCTTTACAAAATGGAGCACCTGACGGGAATCGAACCCGCGTAACTAGCTTGGGAAGCTA
>CASFRI010000049.1 GCA_949297055.1 uncultured bacterium
GTGAATTAACAACAATTTTTAAAATTCTAAACTATTTTCATTTAATAGGAATTCTTTTATTCCCATAACTAGATATCCCTTTTCATTTCTTCTTGGTTTCATACTTTGAGCAACTATAATGATTTTTTTAAAAGAATCGTTCGTTTTATCGAATGATCTAGTTTCTTGAACTAGCTTTCCCTCGCTTATTATTTCATAAGCTGACTGTATGTAATACCTATTACTACCCATATTTGCAATAAAATCAATTTCGTATTGACGTTTTGTTCTACTTCCATCATCATTTTTTTCAAAAACCTCAACAACACCTACATCTACATTAAACCCACGATATCTAAGTTCATTATAAATGATGTTTTCCATAATATGTGTCTGTTCTAGTTGCCTAAAATTAAGTCTAGCATTTCTTAAACCAATGTCTTCAAAATATATTTTAAAAGGGGTATTAATATACTTTTTTCCTTTAACATCGTATCTTTTAACGCATCTTATTACAAATGCCTCTTGTAAATGCTCGATGTAACTAGATACTGTATTAGCAGATATTGATGATTTTTTTACACTTTTAAAGGTGTTAGATAGTTTAGGAGGATTAACTAAAGTTGAAATTCCAGAAGCTATGATATCTAAAAGCTCTCCTATGTTTTCATCATTAATTAAATGATATCTATGAATGATATCTTTTAAATAGACATTTTTTATTTGGGTTTGTAAATAGTTTATTTTTTGTTCATCAGTTTCCATAGAACAAATTGCAGGTAATCCTCCATAAAGAGAATATTCATCCAAGGCATCTTCTTTGCTTCCTTTAAAAGCACCAAAAAACTCACTAAAAGATAATGGCATTACATGAATTTCATCTCCACGTCCTGCAAATTCGCTAATAATATCACTAGATAAAAATTTCGAATTACTACCAGTTACATAAACATCTAAATTTGATTTTCTTAAATAACCATTAAGTACTGCTTCAAAACTTCCTAAATTTTGTACTTCATCTAATAATAAATAATACATATTATTATCCTTAATTTTAGATGAAATATAATTCATGAACTTTCTAGGATCAACTTTTCTTTTTTTAGCATCAACTTCAATTAGATTTTCATCAATTAAGTCTAAATCGTCTCCAGAATCAAAAGCAAATTTAATAATATGATTAGCAGGCACTCCTTCATTTATTAAATGATCATAAAACAAATTATTTAATAGATATGACTTACCGCATCTTCTAATTCCTGTAATGACCTTTATAAATCCATTATGTTTTCTAATAATTAATTTATCTAAATATTTATCTCTTTTAATTTCCATAAAATAACTCCATTGAACATTTTGTTGTATTTGCACCTTTTTATTCAATGAAATTATATCATTTATTATATATATCGCCAATACCCATTGAATATTTTGTTGTATCTGTATGTTTTTATTCAGCAATATTTTCTAGTTTTTTAAATATTTCAGCTGTATTAAGGCAATAGGTATAGGCATGAGCAATCGTTGTTTTATAAGGTCAATTGTTGGAGTATCAATTAAAAAACGTCAAATTTTAGAAGGTTTATTGGTTCGAATGTCATCAAACGAAACAAAAACTTTAATTTTATGTACTAAATATAAAAAAGTGATATTTTTACGTATCACTCTTATTGTTTACTAATGTCTTTGTGCTATCGCTTTAATACAAAATGACACCCCTACTAGTGAAATGATACCATTTTTATTCTCAAATTAGTTTTTCATCGCCATTCCAATACTTTATTCCCCAATTATCAAAATCCCATTTTGCATCGTATAAATTGCATTCGTAATCAATGTAATAAATTAAATTATCATTCTTATTGATAATGAAATTTGTTGGATAATAATCAATATTAAGACCTGCACTATAAATATTAGGAAGCATGTCTTTCATTTGTTTAATATAAATTGTTATATCTTTATTTGTTTTAATTAGGTCAGATAAGACTGGTCCTTCAATATATTCTTTAATGATTATTTCTTTATCTTTATCAAACGCAATCAATTTAGGAATTCTAATTCCTGTTTTAAGAAGTCGCTCATAATCATGTAATTCGGCTTCGATTTTGTTACCAAATTGGTAATAAGAACAAGGCTCGTGATGGATTTGTTTTAATACATATTTTTTATTATCAGTTGTTGCTAGATATGAATATCCACCTTTACCATGTCCTAAAAGTTTTACTATTGTGTATTTAATATCGCTGATTGATATTTCATCGTTAACATTAAACATTTCCAAACTCCTATAAGTTGTTTCGAGTCAATTTCATAAGTGCATAATCCAATATATTTTCTTTACGTAATTTTAGTATTTTTTTAAGAAATAATTTTTGTAAATCACTTGCTTGCTCCACTTCGTCAATTAATGAATTAATCTGTTTAAGATTGATTTTAGGAACGATTCTTTTGATTGCTTCATTACAGTCACTGTATTCCAAGGATGTTATCATTCTAAAATAATTGCCTCTTTTTCCTTTTACTAGTATTGCAGAAGTTGGCATATCAAAAACGCGAGCGTCCATTTCTATCTTAGATGACATAACTTTTTTAATTAGTTCATCGTCAATTTGAGGAAATAACGATGAACCACAATCAAAGATTGGAGCAATTTTCATTTCATCGTTTTCTTGGTTATACAAAAACCCCCAATTACCATTATGTCTATCCCAGTTGCCTATAAATGCATCAATAACAAACATATCCCAAAAATGTTCTTTTAATTCTTTAGGATCGACGGCATTTTGTTTCTCAATAGTATCAAGAATATCGGCCAATTCAGTTCCATATCCATTTGAAACAGAATCGATAATTTGATTTTTTACTGATGCAAAATCAATAAATATAGTGTTTATAGAAGTAAAATCTTTACACGCAACAACATTTCTAACTTTTCCATGAAATTCATATACTCCTAATAATGTTTCTTGTGCTTTTACTCCTAACATATTAAAAATACGGCAACCTAAATATTCAGAAATACAACTATTCGTGTATGATAGATTAGGATTTTTAATGGCGTGCATCGGGAGTTTGATCATATAAAGATTATCATTATAAACTACTGATAGTTTATTCCCATTCGCACCCCCATACGCCTTTTTTCTTATCGGAAAATTTGTAAAATTAATCATATAGTGTTTATCTCCTAAAGTATCTTGCTCTTAATCGATCAGCTTGTTCTTTCGAAATGAGATGTTCAACTTCAGCAACATTGATAGAACTATTTAATTGGTCGCTATAGCAATCTAATAAAGAACTATTCTCACGTATAGATTTTCTATATTCTGAAATCGCATCATATAAAAATAAAGGCAACAAAGTTTTAGATTCTTCTTTTTCTAGAGAAAGTAACTCTTCAATTGATATATTTAAACTTTTTGATATTGCTAATAATGTTTTACCAGAACACTCTAAAATGTCTGTCTTACTAGACGCAATATCAATTAAAGTGGTTTTCGGAATCCCGCTTTTATTGGATAACGCATAAACTGTTGTTTTTTTAAAAGCTAATAAATCTAAAAATGTCATACCAATATTATATCGGTATACCGACCTAAAAACAACAAATAGATTTAACTTATTCATAGTCATTATGTTGCCGCTTAATTAAAATAAAATTGTGGATTCATAAGGATATCTTTTTCTAGTAGAGAAACATTTATCTAGTAGGTTTTCATTTTTCTATTAGAAACAAATTCTAAAAATCCGTCGGTTCGAACCAATTTTTATCTATTAGCAAAACGCCAAAAATAAAAAATGCCCGATTTCTCGAGCAAATGTTAGTTATAAGATGGCGGAGTAGAAGAGACTTGAACTCTTGCGCCGGTTACCCGACCTATGTCCTTAGCAGGGACACCCCTTCACCAACTTGGGTACTACTCCGTGCTTAAACAATATTAGCAAAAGCTAAAACGTCTTTCAATATGTTATTGTGTTAATACGCTCTTGCATAATAGACGATGCGGTGCGTTTTCTTGCCGCAAATTGGGCAGATACCTTCTTCCTCTTTTTGATCGAATGGAATTGCTCTAGCTGTTACTTGATATAATTCTTTCATCTTCTTTTCGCAAGCTTCATCACCACAATATGGTATAGCGACGTAGCCGCCATTTTTAATCATCTCTTCAAATTGTCCTAAAGTCTTAGCAGAATGGATGTGTTCATCTAAGAATTTTTTAGCTTTTTCATACATCTTTTTTGTGATGTCATCTAGGATAGAAGGAATGTTATCGACATCATCCAAAGAAATGAATTTCTTTTCATCATTGTAACGTGTCGCCATGAGTAACTTATTTTCTTTTAAATCACGAGGACCTATTTCTAGTCTAATAGGTACACCTTTCATCTCATATTCAGCAAATTTCCAGCCGGGAGAACGTGATGTATCATCATCCAATTTCACTCTAAGACCTTTAGATTTTAAGTTTTCATATATAGCTTTAGAAGTAGCGCAAACATTTTCATCGATGTCTGCTCTTATCGGCACGACGACTACTTGAATAGGAGCGACAGGAGGAGGTAAAACTAACCCATTATCATCTCCATGTACCATGATGATGGCGCCGATGAGGCGAGTGGAGACACCCCAAGATGATTGATGAGGATGTTTTCTAGTGCCATCTTTATCTAGGAAACTAATATCAAATGCACGAGCGAAACTATCGCCAAAAAAGTGGGTCGTGCCAGCTTGTAAGGATTGACCATCGTGCATGAGTGCTTCAATCGTATATGTTTCCAGAGCACCAGCAAATTTTTCTTTTTCAGTTTTTTGACCTTTGATGAAAGGAATAGCGAGTACATCTTTGCCTAATTTATCATAGATATTAAGCATTTTAATAGCTTCTTCTTTTGCTTCTTCCTTCGTTCTATGCATCGTATGCCCTTCTTGCCAGAGGAATTCGCTACCACGTAAGAATGGGCGTGTCGTTTTTTCGTAACGGACGACGGAGCACCATTGGTTATAAAGTTTTGGTAAATCGCGATAAGAGTTAATAATTTTGGCGTAATGTTCACAAAACAAAACTTCGCTAGTGGGGCGGACGATTAAAGGATCGTCTAATTTGTCTTTACCTCCGATGGTGACGATGAGCGTTTCAGGTGCGAATCCTTCGACGTGTTCTTTTTCTTTATCGAATAAAGATTCTTTGATGACCATTGGTAAATAGACATTTTCATGTCCTGTCTCTTTGAATTTTTCATCTAGATATTTTTTAATATTTTCCCAAATAGCAAAGCCATATGGTCGATAGATGATGAAGCCTTTCATGGATGTATAATCCATAAGTTCTGCTTTACGACAAATTTCGGTGTACCATTTAGCAAAATCTACGTCACGAGGGGTGATAGATTCATTTTTAATCTGTGCCATAAGTTTTATTCCTTTCTTTCATCATTTATCGATTTGTTCAATTTTATGTAATTTTTTACGCTCGATTGGCAAAATCATCTCATCTGCATTAGCGAGGTCATCGCTAGATATGTATCTTATACCTAATTTAATCATCAGTTCAATAGTATTCCAACCGATGAGGTTAGTAGCGATAATAGGCTTTTTGTAGCGCAATAATTTTTCGATAGTGGATTGGAATGATAGTCTAACTTTCGATGGGTAACGCATGAATTCTTGATTAAAAGATGAACCAACGACAAAGTGGTCAAACATCTTATATAGCTCACTAGATAAAAGAAGATCGTGACCACTTAGACTAAGAGCAATTTCCCAGTTCTCTTTTTTAAAAGATAGGAATGTATTGA
The DNA here is from genome assembly GCA_949297055.1 of uncultured bacterium. Lineage (GTDB taxonomy): Bacteria > Bacillota_I > Bacilli_A > RFN20 > CAG-826 > CALVUG01. The sequence goes on from CASFRI010000049.1 coordinate 5,779, forward strand.
TGATATCTTCGCTATCTTGAGCAAATTTAGCTAAATCTTTTTCATCAAAAAGAAGGACGAGTTTAATTTCTTTTACCCTATTTATATGTTTAATAACATTAAATATTTGTTCTTTGTCTTGGTAGAAACATTCAAAAAATAGTCGATTACTGTCTTCGCCACGCATCGATATGAACTTAGATATTAAGTTTCGTGCGATGACGGAAAATACCATTTTTTGCTGTCCATTTAGCATAGCATACTCTCTTATCTCATAACTCGTCGTGAAGACGGAGTGGAGCGGTTTAGCATAGCTAAAATAGCCGATTATATCGTTTTTATTCACGTCTAGTATTGGTCGATAACGATAGGAAATGGCTTTATCTTTAATGATGGAATTAATCTCTTTAGCGTACACGCTTGAAAGCTTATCTTCATTTTGCACATCTTCATAAAAAGCGATATCTTCGAGCTTATTTTTAGCGACTAATGCAGTTTCTATACCTTTATCAATAATTTTTTCTAAATCACTCGGGAACGTTTTATTTTCGACGACACCAATAGAAAAAAAGACTTGTGAAGATAAGGAATTTAAAGAGATGAATTGTTTTATCGTATGAGCGAGCACGTGTGACATGTAAATAGCGTCTTGGCGTTTATTCAATCTAAAATCGATGAAAGCGATATCATTTTCATCCACTTCGATGAGATGACGGCTAGATTTGTTACTAGCAAATGGGAATAATTGATCTTTTAATTGGGAAAAAATGATACGATTCGATTTATTCGCATGTTCAGATTGATGTTCGTTAAGATAAAAACGAATGAGGAACGTCGTACCAGTTGGTTTGTTCATGATGAAATACTTGTTCATCATCTCGATAGTGGGGATGAGCCCTCTTGTCGTCTTCACTTTATTTTTTGGAATCGTATAACGCAAGATGTGGCTTTCGATGTGGATGACTTTCGCTTCTTTATTGAGGTGAATGACTTCTAACAACGAATAATTCGTTTTATGCGATTTAGAAATGGTGACATCAGCTTCTAAATACATGGGAGGTTGTTTTCTTCTTTCATCAAAAAAATCCTCGATCCATTCTCTTAATTTTTTTCGATCTTCGAAATGGAATTGCTCATAAAATTGTTCAAGACTTAAAAGTCTTTTATTTTTTAGATTAGATCTTGAAAAGTATAAGACCGTTCCCTCTTTTAAGTCTATTTTAAAAACACGCATAGAATTGGATTGGTCTTTTATCGTCACGCTAAAGTTTTGTTCTCTCTTACGATTGATGATGAAGACGGCAGTCAAAATGACTAATGCAAGAAAGAGCACCAAAGAGACGATGAAGGCAGAAAGAAATGCTGGCTCTAGCCAATTGATGAATGTATTTAAATTAAAACTCGTTAACATACGGCAATTATTATAACGGAAATAAATATGAATATACAAATTATTAACTTTGCTTAATCTATAAAGATTATGTAAATGATAATGATAAGATTGACTCTTTTAAAAGAAACGATATTTTGCTATCATAGATGAACGCTGGAAGCGTACCCAAGCGGTTGAAGGGGTTAGTTTCGAAAACTAATAGTAGGTGCAAGCCTAGCCAGGGTTCAAATCCCTGCGCTTCCGCCATTTCTGACAAAAACCTATAATGTGCAAACATTACAGGTTATTTTTTTACCAAATCTTACCAATTCGTGCTCACTATGTCATATCCTAAAAATTTAGGGTCCTGTCATAGCTAGCAAAAATAGTCAAAAATACCTATAAAAGTTCGAACCATTGAAATACGGACGCTATAGTAACACACCAGGTTCGAACTGTCATGAATTATAAATGAGGACATAAGAAGACAGAAATTTGTCGTATTGGCTTAATCATTACGAATGATTTTTACAAAAATTCTTAAATTGAATAATCATATTTTAAATAATGAAAATTGATGTGCTTTATTGAGTTTGAAGCATAATTATTTTTATAACTTTAACGATTCTACTGAACAGTTTTACCAAATATTGAAAAATTGTTCAGTAATAGTGAACACTATCGTCTACAATGACTTAATTAAACGATATAAGATACGTAAGGAAGTAATTTTTAAGAAGATTGTCAATTTCATTCTTAAGAGCAACTCGCGAATAGTGTCAGCAAGAAATATTCACGCTTATTTAAAAAGAGAAGTTGATAATATTTCTCTTAACACCGTTTTAAAATATATCGAGTATTTAAAGGAAACCTACATCATCGATGTGATACCTCAGTATTCTTTAAAAGCTAAAAGGGAGTTATCTTATTTGTGTCCCGCATTCATCCACACACTTTGTTCCATCAGATTTTTTAAAATGTATTTTATTATTGACTACTATTTCGCTAAAATAATTAAGCATTTAAGGGAATATACGATGATTGATTGGGTGAATGTAACTCTTACTTCATTATCGATGTCCGTCGATGCGTTAAGTGTTTCTGCGGTCGATGCGATAGAAGAGAAGAAGATGAA
>CASFRI010000050.1 GCA_949297055.1 uncultured bacterium
ATTTAAATATTATTTTAGTAAGAATGCTCTTTTAAAAGAGCATTCTTCTTATTTTATGAGCATCTAAAACAAATTTTGACAAATAATGTGCGATAATGTAGACAAAGGAGGAAAAATAATATGTTAACAAATAGAAAAGTTGTCATCATCGGTGATGGAGCGGTTGGCTCAACTTTAGCTTATACTTTATTATTACAAGATAGTGTTAATGATATTGTTATCATCGATTTAAATAAAAAGAAAGTAGAAGGGGACGTCCTAGATATGATTCATGGTATGTCCTTTCTTAATCCAAAGAAAGTGAAAGCTGGAGATTATAGCGATATAAAAGACGCTCATATAGTCGTCATCACCGCTGGAGTAGCGCAAAAAGAAGGGGAAAGTCGTATCGATTTGTTAAATCGAAATTTGAAAGTTTTCGATGCAATTATTGCTTCGATGAAGCCTTATTTAAGTAAGACCGCTATCGTGATGGTCGTCACAAATCCAGTCGATATTTTATCTTATTATGTTTATAAAAAATTAGGCATACCTTCAAACCGTGTCATCGGAAGTGGCACTGTTTTAGATACTTCTAGATTAAAATCTTTTATTTCTGAAGATACGGGAATTGATCCACGTAATGTTCATACTTTCGTCGTCGGCGAACATGGCGATAGCGAAGTAGCGTTATTTTCTTCGACTTCTATCGCTGGTTTACCTTTGAAAGATTTTTGCTCAAATTGTCGTAGATGCGAATGCAAAGGTTTATCTAAATTCAATAACTTACTAAGTCAAGTTAAAAATGCCGCTTATGAAATTATTGATAAGAAAGGAGCGACAAATTATGCGGTCGCTTTAGCGGTGGCAAAAATTATTTCTTCAATCGTTTCTGATACGCATTCAATTCTTACAGTATCAACATACGTTAAAGATTACTTTGATGGTAAGATTGAAGACGTCTATTTATCTTTACCTTGCGAAGTAGGTTCAAGTGGTGTAATTCGTATTATTAACACTCCATTTAACGAAGAAGAAAAAGAAGCTTTAATTAATTCTTCTTCGACGTTAAAAGAAAAAATCCGCCTTATAGACGGAATTTGATGTGTTATTAAATTTTTAGAAAAAAAGACTAACCTTTTAATCCGTTAGCTTGTCTTTCCATGTTTTCGACGACAACATCATAAATTTCACCTAAACTCGCGGCATATTCTAGTACTTTCCAAGGCGTGTTCGTGTGAAAATGAATTTTAATTAATTCATCGTCGCCAACGGCAAGTAAACAATCACCTTCGATGTTTTGAGTGATGTAGTCGTTGATGGCATCTTCATCTAGGCCTTTTCCTTCGATGAGTAGTTGCGTATCAAATTTGAATTCGAGCATAAATCAATACCTCACTTTTTTAAATTATAACTAAATTTCAATAATTTTTCATAAAAACATCATTTGATTAATCAAATTAATCTTATTTTTTGATAAAATGTTTATGTTTAAGGAGGAATTTAATTCTTATGGAAAAAGATTTTGTCTTTCATAATCCGACAAAAATTTATTTTGGTCGTCATGCGATGAATCATCTTAAAGATGAACTTGAAAATTATGGCGAAAATATTTTACTTGCCTATGGTGGTGGTTCTATTAAGAAAAATGGAATTTACGATGAAGTTATTAAAGTTTTAAAAGAAACAAATAAAAATATTATCGAATTTAGCGGCATCATGCCTAATCCTACATTGAACAAGATGAAAGAAGGCGTAGATTTAGTTAAAAAACATCATATCGATCTTATCTTAGCTGTTGGTGGTGGTTCCGTCATCGACCTCGCAAAAGGGGTAGCGGCGTCTACTTACGCAAGCGGGGATGCTTTTGAAAGATATTGGCTAAATAAAGAAGCAGTCGATAACGAATGCGTTCCAGTTGGGGCAATTCTTACTATGGCTGGAACGGGAAGTGAGATGAATGGTGGTTCGGTCATCACGGATGAAGATAGAAAAATTAAAATTGGAAGAGTTTTTGGTTCTTATAATTATCCTAAATTTTCTATCCTTAATCCTCTTTTCACTTTAACTGTTCCAAGATATCAAATGTTATCTGGTATCTTCGATGCTTTCTCTCACCTCATGGAACAATATTTTTCCGATACCGATAATAACGTGACCGATTACTTACTTGAATCTTTGATGCGGGCTTTAATCGACGCGGCAGATGTCGCCATTGAAGATAAAGATAATTACGAAGCCCGTTCTAACATCATGTGGATTTCCACCTTAGCGCTTAACACTTTAACCGGTTTAGGTAAGAGTCAAGATTGGGAAGTGCACGCTATTGAGCATCAAATAAGTGCTTATACCGATTGTGCACATGGTATGGGCTTAGCCGCTATTTCTCCGGCGTATTATCGCTATATTTATCCATTTGGAATCGATAAATTTAAACGTTTTGCGACGAATGTTTTTAAAATTGATGCAGTAGGAAAAAGCGATGAAGAACTCGCTCTTGCAGGGATTGATGCTCTTGAAAATTTCATCGTTACGCACGCTATGCCTAATTCGTTAAAGAAACTTGGGGTCCCACGTGAACTACTTTCTAAGATCGCTGATAGTGCGGCTTTAGGTGGGGGCTATAAAAAACTTACGAGGGAAGATGTTTACGCCATCTTATATAACGCTTATGAACGAAAATAATCATCTTTACGATTGTATTGTTTTAGGGCTTGGCCCAGCGGGCATTAGCGCTTCCGTCTACCTTAAACGTTACGGGGATGATGTGATCGCTATCGGCTTAGATGGTGGAGCGTTAAAAGAAGCGCATGTCATCGATAATTTTTATGGCTTGTTTCATCAGCGTGGGGAAGATATTTTAAAACTTGGTTACAAGCAAGCAAGAGCGCTAGAAATTCCTTTAAGATTTGAAGAAGTAGTGGATATTGAGATTTTAGATCACGTCGTCATTAAGACAAATAAGGATATCTATCACGGGAAAAAACTATTCCTTGCCTTAGGAAGAAATAGAAGAAGACCTAATATTAAGAACTTACGCAGCTTTGAAGGAAAAGGTGTCTCATATTGTGCGACGTGCGACGGCTTTTTATATCGTAATAAAAGAATTGCTATCTTAGGTGAAGGTGGCGAACTGATGAGAGAAGAATATGACGTCTTAAAAAACTTCACCAAAGATTTATTCGTTTTAACAAATGGTGTAAAGATTGATTATTCTAATGCGATAGATAAAGAAATTTCTTCCATCGAAGGAAAAGATACGATTGAAAAAATCGTCTTCAAAGATAATTCAACTTTAGAAGTTGACGCTCTATTCATCGCTAGTGGAGTGCTAGATACTTTTAAATCAGCGAAGAAGATCGGCCTTGCCTTAGATGAATTAGAACAAATTAAAATTAATGAAAGCTATCAGACAAATGTTCCTTTCATCTTTGCGGGTGGAGATATGGTTGCTGGTATGAAACAAATCGCTAAAGCGGTGGACGATGGGATGAAGGCGGCTTTTTACATTCATCAAGATTTAAAAAATAGTGTTTAATATCTTTTTATATTGATATATCATAAGGCTATTAAGAGGTGATTACATATGCTTAAATTCGTCAAAAAAATCTGTTATTTATTCGCTAGTCTAGCTTCTCTTGTCGCTGGCTTCATGCTCTTTTTAAGTCCAGTTTCTTTTAACATCGGTGAACACGTTGAAGAAATTGCGTGGGGCGAAGTTTATTTTCCTGAAAATGGGAACGGAACTTATGTTCCTTTCATCGCTTTCATCGCTTTAGTGGTCGTGGGCATCGTCTTATTATTCTTATTTTTCTTTCCACGTCTTTCGCGTCTTCTTGAAGTGCCAGTCGTCGCCATCAGTGGCGTTTCTATTGGCTTACTGGCTTCGACTTCCGCTTTCTATGCGAACGCTCAACTCATCTCATCTTCTATGGGGGGCGATATCATTTATTATTCGAATGGTTTAGGCGTCATATGCGGTATCGCTCTAGCGGCTTTAAGTCTCATCTTAGTCTTCTTTGGTTCAGCCATTAAGAGGTAATTAGTTATGTTAGGATTAATGCTATTAGGTCACGGCTTTGAAGATAATGAAGCCTTGACGACACGCGATGTTTTATTACGGGCTAAAATAAATGTCTATACGACTTCTTTAGATGATAGTAAAGTCGTCGTCTCTTCGCACGGCCTTGTGGTCATGAGCGATCTAAATTTAAAACAAGCTATCAATTTAGATTACGATTTCATCATCTTACCAGGTGGATTAAAAGGTGTGAATAATATCTTAGCTTCTAAAGAAGCGCTTAGTTTAATTGAAAAGATGAACGCTCATCATAAATTAATTTTTGCTATATGCGCTGCCCCATCAATATTGATTAAACTTGGATTATTAAAAGGAGTACCTTTTACTTGCTTCCCTGGTTTTGAAAACGGTAATGAAGAAACTTACTTAAAAGATGAAGGAGTGGTCGTAAGTGATCGTTTCATCACCGCAAAATCAATGTATTATTCAATCGACTTCGCTCTTGCTATCATCGAAAAACTATTAGGTAAAGAAAAAAGAACGCAAGTTTTAAAATCTTTAAAAGGTGAATGAAATTATTCATCTTTACTTGCGCCTATAGCTCAACTGGATAGAGTACTAGACTTCGAATCTAGGTGTTGAGGGTTCAAGTCCTTCTAGGCGCGCCATAACGATGAATACCTATAATATTTATATTATAGGTTATTTTTTCAAATCTTAGCAATTTTGTTCTTATCCCTAAAAGATTCCCGTATAAGTAAAAGATATCCACACTTACATATAAATGCCTATTGAATTATCA
>CASFRI010000051.1 GCA_949297055.1 uncultured bacterium
ACTAAATTCGCTAAATCTTTTGCTCCATTCCCACCTTTTAAAAATCCATCTAGGAAAGCAAAATCAAAATGATTCGATTTACACCATTTGATAAGATAATCAATTTCTTCTTTACTATCGCCTTTAAAATGATTGATGGCTATAACGAAGGGGACACCATATAAAGACATATTTAAAGCATGACGTTTTAAATTTTCTAAACCAATTTCTAAGGCTTTCAAATTTTTCTTAGGACAATTTTTTTCTTCCACTCCACCATGAAGTTTTAAAGCGCGTATTGTCGCTACTAAAACTGCCAAATCAACAGGTAAATGACCGACTCTTGCGGTGATATCAAAAAATTTTTCTGCTCCAAGGTCTGCACCAAAGCCAGCTTCAGTAATGACGATAGGCGATAATTTTAACGCTAGCTTAGTAGCGATGATTGAATTAGCGCCATGGGCGATATTAGCGAAAGGACCACCATGCACTAAGCAAGGAGTGCGTTCACTTGTTTGAACGATATTTGGCTTAATAGCGTCTTTCATTAATTTAGCTATCGCATGACTTATTTTTAAGTCTTTAATAAAGACAGGTTTATTATCGTAAGTATAAGCGACTAATACTTCATTTACTCTTCTTATAAAATCTTCGAAGTCAGTTGCTAAACATAAGATTGCCATCATCTCGCTTGCGACGGTAATAAGAAATGAAGAAGAATGTGCTTCTACTTTCTTTTCACCTTCCGCTACAGTGATGCGTCTTAAAGAACGATCGTTCATATCTAAAGCTCTTTTCCAAACGATACGAGAAGGATCTATACCTAATTCGTTGCCTTGATAAATATGATTTTCAATGACAGCCGATACTAAATTGATTGCACTAGTGAGGGCGTGCATGTCACCAGTAAAATGTAAATTGATATTTTCACTAGGTTCAATTGTCGCTTTCCCTCCACCTGTCGCTCCACCTTTAATACCAAAGACAGGACCAAGCGAAGGTTCTCTTAAACATAAAAGTGATTCTTGATGAATTTTATTTAATCCTAAGTTAAGAGCGATACTCGTGGTAGTTTTTCCTTCGCCTAGGGAAGTAGGAGTTAAAGCAGTAACTAACACTAATTTACCGTCCGGTTTATCTTTTAAATCATCTAAAATAGATAAATCAATTTTGGCCATATAATGGCCATATGGAATAAGATATTTTTTATCGATGTGAGCTTTTTTCGCAACTTTTGTAATATCAATTAATTTCATAAATTAATCACCTTCTTCTAATAACTTTATCACAATAGAACCCATTGTTAAGCCAAAACTTTGAGGGACGAACGCTAGAGAGGCTAATTCTTTGCCTTGTGTTAAAGGTGTTTCTAATGAATAAACTGCATAAGCTTTATCGAATATTTTATCATCGATTTTTTTAATTTGATGACGATAAATTTTTGCTAATGCATCACCCTTTGTCTCTAAAATTTTACCTACTCTAATTTGAGTTGGATCTATGCGTTTCGCCGCACCCATAGAAGTAATAAGAGGAATATTGTTTCGCTTTGCATAAAGATATAAATTTATCTTGTTAGTCATATCATCAATCGCATCTAAAATGAACGTCGGTCGATATTTATCAATAAGATAATCTAAGCTATTATCATAAAATTGATTCAATGTTGTTATTTCTAAAGAAGGATTAATTTTAATCAACTTATCTTTAGCGACTTTCACTTTATATTCACCGATATCTTTGAAATCATAAAGTGCCTGCCTATTAAGATTAGAGGCTTCAATTTTATCACCATCAATAATGAAAAAATGTTTTGCTCCGCTTCTTACTAACGAAGCTAATAAAGTTGAGCCAACTCCACCTACACCAACGAGAAGAAAACGTGCATTTTCAAGTTTTGAAAACGTCTTTTCGCCTAATAATTGTTTCGACCTAATAAAAATATCATCCATGATTTTTTAAACCTAAAATATAATCTTTACCTTCGCTTATCGAATGAACCCAATGAACATCGAATTGGTGACGGAAGAAAGTCATTTGTCTCTTTGCATATTTCTTCGTCTTTACCTTTATTAAATTAAGAGCCTCATCTAAAGTTAACTCATTATTTAGATAACGTAAAATTTCAGGATATCCAATCGCATCAACTTTTTTTAAAGATTCTTCATCTATTTCTTTTAGATGCTTAATTTCATCAATTAAACCATTTTTTACCATCAAATCTACTCTTTCTTCTATGCGAGAATTAAGTCTTTCACGCGGAATATCTAATCCAACAATAAAACAGGGATATATCATTTTATGTTCTTGTTCTTTTTCTATTTCAGATTTTGATTTTCCATTTGATAAATAAATTTCAATAGCCCTTAAAACGCGTCTACGATTTTTAAAATGAATTTTGTTCGCGCTTTCTAAATCGATTTGTTCTAAATAATTATGAAGAGTGATGTCATCCATTTTTTCAAACTTTGTCAAATCGATACTTCCTCTTTCAAATTCAGAAAATTGATAATCAAATAAAATCGTTCTTAAATAAAGTCCAGATCCCCCTACTAAGACAATATTTTTATTTTCTAACAATAAGTTATCGATAAGAGTTCTAGCTTTTTTTTGGAAGTCGCTAATGTTGTTTCTTTCCTTAATTGACAAAGTTGAAATGAAATGATGTTTGACGCTATCAAGTTCTTCTTTCGTTGGTTTATTAACTCCAATATTTAACTCTTTATACATTTGATATGCATCAAAATTAATAATATCTGCATGTAAAACTTTTGCGACCTCAATCGCTAAATTAGATTTATGCGCGGCTGTTGGGCCTACGATTGCCACCATCATATACAATAAGTATAAACTAAAATTAATCGTTTTTTGAGAAAAGGTTTGCGATTTCATCTAGTAAGATGAGACATTCATCTTTTGCTTCATTAAAATTAAAAACTATCGGGTGTTGATTGTATTGTTTTTCTAAAGCAACATATTCATTTTTGTAACGATTATATTTTTCTTTATCCAAAGCATTTTTAGACATATTTTGCTTTACTTCATCAATCTTTTTTCTAAGTAAAATTAATTGTTCATCCTCATCGATTTTCTCTTTGAGTTTAAAATATTCTTGAACACATTTTTCCTGCATCAAATCGACTTTTAATTGTCTAATGAGTGAATCTAATTCATCCATCAACTCGTTCTCCAATAAGCGAATATGTATGTGACTCAGTTATTTTTACTTTAATAATTTTACCAATTAAAGAGGCATCACCTGCAACGTGTACTAGTTTAAATTCTTCTGTGTAGCCACTTACAAAACGAGAATCCTTTTTAGAAACTTCTTCGATTAGGACATCATACGTTTTACCAACCATTTCTTTTGCCAGTCGCTCGATAATTTTTTCGCTCGTTTTACTTAGACGCATAAAACGTTCATGCTTAATTTTATCATCAATTTGATCTTTCATAATTGTCGCAGGCGTAAAAGGTCTTGGAGAATATATAAAAGTAAATAATGAAGCATATTGAACTTCTTCTACTAAAGATAATGTATCTAAAAAATCTTCTTCACTTTCACCAGGAAAACCGACAATAATATCGCTACTTAAAGCGACATTAGGAATCTTTTCTTTAATTTTTCTTACTAAAGATAAATAACCTTCTCGATCGTAACGACGATTCATCGCTTTTAAAACTTTGGAAGAGCCACTTTGTACTGGTAGATGAATGTATTTCATAATGTTATCGTATTTAGCGATGACATCGATTAAATCATCATCGAAATCGAAAGGATGCGAAGTAATAAATCTTAATCTTATTACTCCACTTTTAGCAACTTCTTCAAGAAGCATAGCAAAATTTGTGCCATCTTTTAAATCTTTACCATACGCATTAACGTTTTGACCTAGTAAAGTAATATCAAGATAGCCATCTTTTACAAGCTGTTCACATTCTCTTAAAACATCTTTCAACGCTCTTGAACGTTCCCTTCCACGCGTAGATGGAACGATACAGTAAGAACAAAATTTATCACATCCGTACATGATATTAACAAAAGCTTTAAATTTTTCTTTACGTGTCGAAGGTAAATTTTCAATAACTTCACCACTCGAAGATAAAATATCGACAAATTTTTCATTATCGATAAAAGCTCTTTTAAGAAAAATAGGTAATTTAAAAATATCATGCGTCCCAAACATAAAATCGATGTGTGGATAAGTATTTAATACTTTTTCGACGATTGGAGGTTCTAACGCCATGCAACCACAAAGAGCAATTTTCATTTGAGGACGATATTTTTTAATCGGCTTAAACGAACCAATTTCTCCATAAACTTTTTCCTCAGCGTTTTCTCTTACAGCACATGTATTTAAAATGACGAGATCAGCTTCTTCTTTTTTATTAGTTTCCTCCATGCCGAATTCTTTTAATATACCAAGCATTATTTCTTCATCACGAATATTAGCCTGACAACCATATGTACGGATGTAAACTTTCTTTCCTTTTAATAAGCTTAAATTTTCTTCACCTTTTTCGTAATTACGACGAGAAAAGGGCGCATCGATTTTAATGCGCGCCTTTTTAAAATCAGGAAAAGAATAAATTTTATATTTATCTAACATATTATTTAGCAGTTTCCACAGCGCGATATTCGCGGATGACGCTAACTTTAATTTGACCAGGATAGGTCATTTCATTTTCGATTCTTTCACGAATATCTTGCGCTAGTTTGAAAGCTTGTAAATCATCAATTTTTTCAGGAACGACCATGACTCTTACTTCACGTCCCGATTGCATCGCATAAGATTGATAAACACCATCGTAAGATTTACAAATTTCTTCGAGTTGCTCAATACGTTTGACGTAATTTTCTAAAATTTCACTGCGTGCACCAGGTCTAGCAGCACTTAAAGTATCGGCCGCTTGAGTCAAAACAGCGTAGACGGATTTAGGTTCAACATCACCGTGATGAGATTCAATTGCGTTGATAACAACATCTGGCTCACCATATTTTTTAGCGAGTCTAACACCGACTTCAACGTGAGAGCCTTCAAGTTCAAAATCCGCGGATTTGCCAATATCGTGTAGTAAGCCACATCTTCTTGCGATATTAGGATCTAAGCCTAACTCAGAAGCCATCATTCCACAAAGATAGGCTACTTCCATCGAATGTTGATAAGCATTTTGACCATACGATGTACGGAATTTCATACGACCAACATATTCAAGTAATTCTTTGTTGATACGAGGTAAACCTAATTTAAAGGCAGCTTCTTGACCAGCTTCCCTAGTTAATGTTTGAATTTCGTTTTTAACTTTTTCGACAACTTCTTCGATACGACCAGGTTGAATTCTTCCATCTTGAATTAAATATTCAAGTGACCTACGTGCAGTTTCTCTTCTAATTGGATCAAAGCAAGAGACAGTAATTACTTCAGGAGTGTCATCGATAATTAAATCGACACCGAGAAGTTGCTCTAATGAACGAATGTTACGTCCCTCTCGTCCGATGATACGACCTTTCATCTCATCATTTGGTGAAGAGACGACAGAAACTGTTTTTTCAGTCGTTACTTCTTGTGCATACTTGTTCATCGCTTCAGCAAGAAGCTCACGAGCTTTATTATCCGCTTCTTCTTTTGCCTCATCTTCACGATTTTTAATGTAAGCAGTCATTTCCTTAGAAACTTTTGATTCTACACGTTTAAACAATTCTTCACGTGCTTCTTGTAAAGACATCTGGGCAACTTTTTCAAGTTCACTAATGATAGAATCGATCTTTTCTTGAAGAGTAATTTCTTTCTTATCAATTTCTTTGTTACGGCGCGCAATTTGTTCATTTTTTTCTTCTAAAATATTTTCTTTTTGTAACAATGCTTGATCACGACGATCAATGCTTTGTTCACGAGAGAATAACTTATCTTCTTGCGATTGTAATTCTCTTTTCTTTTCGCGAATTTCTTTTTCCGCTTCTTGTTTCATTTCATAAACTGTCTGTTTGCCATCAATTTGTGCATTCTTGACGATGTGATCAGCTTTTACTTCTGCATCTTTTAATATTCTTGCGGCTTGTTTACTAGCTTTTTTCCTTTTAAAAATAGGTAAGAAAAAAGTTGCTAAGATATAGCCCACTAAAGCGAGAAATAAAACGACACTAACCACTAAAAATGTGATTTCTAAATTTGTCATATATACTCCTTTATCTACTTTGTAGATATTACAAAGATTACCTATAATAATTACCAAGATAAGAAAATTTTTAACTAGGTAAGAATGTAAATATAAATTGGATTGCTCCACTTGATTCTTTTAAAGTGTTTTAGAATCTATAGGTAAGTAGCGTTAACTTTTTTGCTACGCTTAAATTATATTACAAATTCTTTTAAAAGAAAAAACTACTTTTTTGCTTAAAATAAAAATAGTTTGTAAAATATTAGACATGAATTTTACTTTGAAAAGATTAATTTCGTCAATTATTTCCTTCTTCGTCGCTCTAGGAGTAGGAATTGGTGTTTTTTTCATCGTCAAAAGTTTTCAAGGTGAGAAGAATATACTCGACACTCCCACTCAATTAAATTACGATTTAGAAAATAAAATACTTAGTTGGAATATAGTTGAACACGCTAATGCTTATATCGTTCAAGTTGACGATATAGCGCCAATACAAGTAGATGAAAACTATCTTTACTATCCAATAGAAAAAACGACTAATTTTATCGTTCAAGCTATCGATACATCAAATAACTATGAACCTAGCCAAAAATCAGTCGTTTTAACAGTTACAATAAATTAAATTTCTTCAACTTTTTTAAGTGAGGAGGTAATATTTAAAACTTGCTTTTTAGCTTCTTCTTTATCCAATTTAGAAGAAAGATAATTATGAATAATATGAGCAATTAATTTAGCTTGTTCGACATTTAACCCACGTGTAGATAAAGCAGCAAAGCCAATACGTAAACCAGAAGTTATAGTCGGCTTTTCCTCATCGAATGGTAACATGTTTTTGTTGACAGTAATTCCAATATCAGCAAGCAGCATTTCAGCTTGTTTGCCGGTAATTTGATAGGATTTTTTCATATTAAGTAAAAACAAATGAGTTTCTGTACCAGAGACACTAGCGCCAAGTTTTGCTAGTTCATCATTACATGCTTTCGTATTAGTAAGAATAAGTTTTGTATACTCTTTAAATTTTTCGCTGCTCGCTTCTTCAAAGCACATTGCTTTCGCTGCAATGATATGTTCAAGTGGGCCACCTTGCACACCGGGAAAACATGCTTTATTAACTTTTTTAATTATTTCTTCATTATTTGTCAAAATGATTCCGCCGCGTGGTCCACGCAAAGTTTTATGCGTCGTTGAAGTAGCAACATCGACGACACTTAGTGGATTAGGAATAGCCCTGCCAGCAATAAGACCAGCAATATGAGCAATATCAGCCATAAGGTAAGCCCCTACTTCATCTGCAATCGCACGTAACTTATTAAAATCGATAATGAAAGGATAAGCGCTAAAACCTGCTAATAAAATTTTAGGCCTAATTTCTCTAGCCATCTTTAAAATTAAATCGTAATCGAGACGACCATCTTTTCCTAATGTATAATGATGAACTTCGTAAAGTTTAGAAGAAAAGTTGACAGGTGAACCGTGTGATAAATGTCCGCCTTGATCAAGCGATAAGGATAAAATCTTATCGTGTTCATTTAAAAGCGCCATATAAGTAATCATATTAGCTTGCGAACCAGAATGCGGTTGCACATTAGCGAACTTAACTCCAAACAATTTGCAAAGACGAGTGATCGCTAATTCTTCGACGTTATCGACATTTTCACATCCTCCATAATAACGACGGTGAGGATAGCCTTCAGCGTATTTGTTCGTAAAAATACTTCCAGCAAATAATCTAACATTTTTTGAGGCAAAATTTTCGCTAGCGATTAAATTTAATTCCTCATTTTGCCTTTTTGTTTCCAAATCTAATAATTCAAATAACTTATCCATAACTTTTTATGAGACGACTCCATCTTTAATTCGTCCTAATAATTCTTCTTCTAAATCTTTATTTTGGCGAATATATTCTTTTAATGTTTCTCTTCCTTGTCCGAGGCGACGATCATTATATTCGTACCAAGAACCAGATTTTTTAATAATACCCATGTCAACAGCAACATCAAGAATTTCCCCTTCTTTAGAAATGCCCTTGCCATAGATGATGTCGATTTTACAAGTTTTAAAAGGAGGTGCGACTTTATTTTTTACTACTTTAACTGTACAAATATTACCAATGATATTCGCTCCCTCTTTAATAGCTTCGCTACGACGAATATCGATTCTTACACTAGCATAGAATTTTAAAGCACGACCGCCAGAAGTAGTTTCAGGATTTCCATACATCACACCAACTTTTTCTCTAAGTTGATTAATGAATATAACAGTACAATTTGACTTATTTAAAATACCTGCTAATTTTCTCATTGCCTTCGACATTAAACGAGCTTGCGAACCAACAAGAGAGTCAGACATAACACCATCAAGTTCAGCTTGTGGCACTAAAGCGGCAACACTATCGACAATAATAATGTCTAAAGCTTTTGAATTGACGAGCATGTCAACAATATCTAATGCTTGTTCACCACTATCAGGCTGAGCCAAAATTAAATCATCGATGTTAACACCTAAATTGTGAGCATATTCAGGATCGATACTGTGCTCAGCATCAATAAATGCTGCTTTACCACCCTTCTTTTGCGCTTCAGCGATAGCATGCAAAGCAAGAGTGGTCTTACCACTTGATTCAGGTCCAAAAATTTCAATAATTCTTCCGCGAGGATATCCACCTACACCTAACGCAGCGTCAATTAATAATGAGCCAGATGAAATTGCATCCATCTCGACGTCTGGTCGATCACCTAATTTCATGATGGAACCTTTTCCAAAGGTTTTTTCTATTTGTTTTAGCGTCTCTTCTAAAACTTTGTCTTTGTTGTTGCTTAATTCTTCTTTAGCCATATTTTTTACCTCACACTATATTAATACGCATATTTTTAATAAATTGTGCGAATAAAGTTGTCTAGTTTTTCAAAAGCAAGACTAACTGATTTATTTCTAACTTCTTCTCTAGAACCATGCAAATGCATTTCATAAATTCTTGTCGTACGATTAGAATCAATACATAAATAACATAATCCAACACTTTTATCTTCTTCAGCGCCTGGCCCAGCATTTCCAGTGAAAGAAATACCTATATCAGCGTTCATTTTAATTCTTGCACCGCGTGCCATTTCAAATGCACATTCTTTCGAAATAACACCAAAATCTAAAATAGTTTTAAGACTTACGTCTAATAGTTTTGCTTTGACGGCTGGTGTATAGCTAACGACCGCACCGTTAAAAATCATCGATGCACCAGGAACATCGGTAATAGATTTAGCAAATAAACCGCCTGTATAAGATTCACCACTTGCAATAGTGAGATGACGATCTCTAAGTAATGTAACGATATCTTTGTTAGTAACCATTAATCATTCTCCTTTAAAACTTGTCGGTTTTTATAAATGTAGAGGATTCCCCCTATCACAGATATAGTCGCAGTAAGATAGGCTAAAACATTGACAATAATTTGAGTGATAAAAGGATCACCAATATAGAAAAAAGGAAAGCCATTTAATAAAACAATAGAAATAGTAAGCATCTCTAAAACAGTTTTAATCTTTCCTAACATTCCGGCAGCGATGACGACATTTTTTCTCGCAGCAATAATGCGGAATCCATCAACGACAATATCTCGTAAAATTAAAATTATCGTGGCAAATACCGGCAAAACAATGTTTTGTGATGTCGCAAATGTCGAAGGAAGTACTAAGAAAATAAGCATGACATTGATGAGCATCTTATCAGCAATCGGATCTAAAAACTTACCTAAATTTGTAACTTGATGAAGTTTTCTTGCTAAATAACCATCGAGCCAATCTGTCATAGAAGCTAATATAAAAATAAAAAATAAGCAAAGGTAAATAACATCAATTTGTCCTCCGATAGAAGGACCTCTATAACCAAAATAAGCACCCGCAATATAAAGACCCGCCAAGGTAAGAATTAAAAAGATGACACTAACGATACGAACGACGGTAATCTTAGTTGGAAGATTCATATTTCTCTCCTTTAATTATGAGTATCGACCCTATAAGCCATGTTCTGTTTAAGACGATTATTTGTCTACGCTTGCGCGTGTCCTTAGCCATTCATTTCTAGCCTTAGACTTCCCCTACCAAATTTGGGTTTCTCACTCACGGGGTTTACCAACGTTCCACTTTGTTATTTCTAACAAACTACGTCACTGTGGCACTTTATAGAACTTGACCATGACCGAAGTTTTAGGTTTCATTCTGCCGTTATGCACTCCTGCATACCTAGCGTTATTTTTTCCGCTAGCGTGAACACTACTAGCATCGCAGCTAGTGTGAGCATGGACTTTCCTCTAACTAACAAGTAGCCAGCAATCATCCAGGTCGATGTATTCTTATTTTACTTTAGTAGGGTCTATCCCTGCAACGTATAGCGCTTTCTCTAAGGCTGATATACGTTTGTAGAGTTCTAAATTATCGTATGATGCATTATTGTCATTTTCTTTAATACCATCAAGCCTTCGTTTATACATCGCATTTTCAATAGCTAATTTCTTATGCGATTCTTTAAGCTTAGCAAATTCCTTCTTCAAAGTTTGATAATCTTTTATCATCTCTTCAAAAATTTCATAATCTTGAATGACAACGTCAAGAAAAGCATCAACTTCAGTAGCGCAATAGCCTTTGACATTAGCGCTGAATTCTTTTGCAAGTATTTTATTGGAATTTAATTTGATACCTTTGCTCATAAGCCCTACTTGCAATATCTTACTATGAATAAAGTTCATAAGCAATATTGCTTATAGGCAAAAAATAAAGAATTTATAAACTTTTGCATATTTGCGACTATTTTTATCTTTTTCCTTGCTATAATTATAACGATGAGACATTTAAGAAAAATATTAAAAGACATTAAATACATTATCTTCTTCGATCTTGAAAGCACTCAAATTCATCATTACGTCATCTCCATTGGAGCGAGTAAAGTCGAAATTGATGAAGAAGGTAAAATAAAAAAAGAACTTAAAAATTTCTACACCTTAGTGAAGCCATTAGAAAAGGTTGGTAAAGTAGTAACTAATCTTACTAAATTAACTGATAAAATTTTAAACGAACAAGGACTAGATTTTCCTATAGCTATTAAAAATTTTTACGAATTGTTTAAAAATTCAATCCACCGCACAATATTTTTTACATACGGTAATAGCGATAAGCAAATGCTCATCAATACATGTAGAGATGAAGAAACTAAAGAAATCGTCCTTAAAATAATCAAAAGGACTTACGATCTTTCATCGATTATTTCTACTTTTATTAGAGACAATAAAGGAAATGTTTTATCCTTACAAAAATTAGTGAAATTATTTAATTTAGAAACCTCAATTAACGCTCATAACGCATTAAGCGATGCATTAGATTTAAAAAATGTCTATCAAGCTTTCAGAGAAAATAATGAAATACTTTACGAAAACTATCGTAAAATCATTATGTCTTATGGCCATCTTCCTTATCCTATCCAACTTGTCTTAAATAAACTTAAAAAAGAAGAAATTGTTACGCCTCAAATGCTCGATGAATTTATAAGGAAAGAGATTGATGATTAAATACCCAAACGGAACAAAACAAATTGTTTCAAGCCAAGAGAAAAAGGAAAGAAAAATAAAAATTGCTTCAGCGAATCGAGGCATGGATTTTGAAGATGAGATTAATCAAACCTTAGCGTTTTATAAAGATGAAGATATATGTTTAATTACAAAAAGGCCTACCCCAATCAACATTGTTAAAGTCGATTATTCACATGGTGCAAAAATTATCGACGCTTACTTTGAAGCTCAATCTACAACTGATTACAATGGCGTTTATAAAGGACGTTATATCGACTTTGAGGCTAAATCCACACATCTAAATAGTTCGTTACCTCTTCATAATATTACCCCTCATCAAGTTGAACATTTAAAGATGGTAAAACGACATGGTGGAATAGCTTTTTTTCTTATTTCTTTTATTAAGCGCGATGAAGTTTTTTTACTTGATGCAAGTGTTGTCATTTCTTATTTTGAAGAGCAAAAAAGAAAATCTATTCCTTATGAAGTCGTAAAAAAAGAAGGTATTTTAATTAAAAAAGATTATATTCCTAGACTTCATATTATTGAAGCTATCGAACAATCTTATTTTTAAAATATCGGCAAAAAGCTTGTAATTTACATTCATTACAAGATGGCGAAATAGCTTTGCAAATATTTCTTCCAAAACTAATCATTTGATGATGCAATAATTTAAATCGATAATTTTTAAAATATTTTTCTAATTTTAGTTCGCATCGATGTGGATCATCTTTTACATTTCTAAGACCTAAGCGATAAGAAATTCGATATACATGAGTGTCAACAGGAAAAACTTGTGCATCGAAAAGTTCAATTAAAATAACATTTTTTGCTTTTAAACCAATTCCTGATAAATTTAATAAAAATTGTTCATCATTAGGCACTTCTTCTAAATTAAATTTAATAAAAGTTTTTGCGATAGCGAGGACGTTTTCAGCTTTTCTTTTCGCTAATCCGAGTGGTTTTAAAATGTTAATAAGGTCATCTATATTCGCGCTTGCGAGTTCACTAATAGTAGGATATTTTTCAAACAAGACTTCATCAACCTGATTTACTCTTTCATCTTTCGCTTGAGCGCTCAACATAACGGCGATGACCAACTGAAATCCATTTGAATAATTTAAAGCACATTTTGCATTAGGAAAAAACTCATTAAAATATGAAACGACAATTTCAGGTTCTAGTTTCAATTTAGTCATCGTCAAGCCATTTAGTTTTGGCAATTTTTATCGTCTCTTCGATATTTTTATCCCAGTTGTTGGAAATAGTTGTATAACCTTCTTTATCGACATCATCTCTTGCAACCATATTAAGCAATTTCTTATCGACAGCGTTAAAAGATCGTCTTTTTGAACTAGCAACTTCTTTTAAAGCCGCTAGTATCATATCTTCGCTATAACCTAGTTCTAACCAATCATAAATTTTTTGATATTCGATTGGTGATAAAGAACGTTGAAAATATTTTTCAAATTCAGCGTATATATTGTGCACCTTAGAGGCAACTTCTTCTTCATTTTCGTTCGCATTTGTTATCGCAAGCGATAATTTATAACGTTTGGTAAGTAAATTTTCTAATGGGGATAAAGAAACGCTAACTTTTTTGGATTTATCTACCTCGTAAGCAATTATTTTATTTTTTAATAATTTAGTCAGTATTTTATCAATTTCTTCAGCTTTTAAAGACATACGTAAAGCAAGCAATTCAGCATCGATAAAACTATTGCCTTCCGATAACAATTGGTCGATAACTAAAAGAACTGCTAATTCAGATTCATTAAATCCCATTTTTTTGTAATTTGCGATTAAGATGTAACGTAAATCAATGCCACTATTTTTCATATCTTAGATTATAAACTTTAATATTTTTTTAAGATATTAAATTCTTTTAAAAGTTTAAAATAATTTTCATCGATCATCTGCATACGATGAATTTCATGATTTACTTTATCGGGATTTAATAATTTTAACAAATGAGCGTTTTCTTTCATCACCTGTGCAAGGTGTGGTTCTAAATCAAAATTTAATAACAATTTAAATCTTAAAGCTCGCAAGATGCGAAGTGGATCTTCTTCTATGCGTGTGTAAGGATTACCAATCGTTCTAATAAGATAAAATCTTAAATCTTTTAAACCATCTGCAAAATCATATATCTTTCCATCTTTGTCAATATAGATCGCGTTAATGGTAAAATCTCTTCTTTTATAATCAATTTCAATTTTATTAGTAAAAGTAATTTTTAAAGGATGCCTATGATCAACATATTCATCTTCTTCTCTCAAAGTTGTAATATCAACTCTTACTCCATCAACTTTTAAATATGCACTACCAAGATATCCATAAGGTGTTTTTAAATCTTCTAAAAAAGAAGCCATCTCCTCCACTTTTGCATCACTACATAAATCTAAATCATGGCATTCTCTTCCTAATAAAAAATCACGTGAGGAACCGCCAATCATATAGAGTTTGAACCCATGATTTTCAAATATATCAGCGAGATGTAAAAATGTTTGAGGTAAAGATCTATCCATATAGAAATATTTTAATAATAATTTATAAAATAAAAAAGCCCCGAAGGACTTTTTCAAGAACGATATATTACGTTAAATGATTATTTATTTAATTTATCTTTTAACGTTTGAGCGGTTTTGAAACGAACAAGTTTCATTTCGGGAATATCAATAAGAGCACCCGTGCGAGGATTCGTGCCTTTTCTTGCTTTATGCACTTTTGGTTCTAAGACACCAAAATTAGAAATATGCACATCTCCGCCTTTCACTAATTCATCAGAAATGGTATCGAA
Organism: uncultured bacterium; assembly: GCA_949297055.1. Taxonomy (GTDB): domain Bacteria; phylum Bacillota_I; class Bacilli_A; order RFN20; family CAG-826; genus CALVUG01. The sequence goes on from CASFRI010000051.1 coordinate 14,493, forward strand.
AAGAGCACCGACAACTTCTTCAACCATATAAGTCGGACAATCGACTCTTTGAACGATTCGATCAATTAGATCTCGCTTATTCATAACGTTCCTCCTTTCACTCTTTATATTATTATAAAATAAAGTTCACTAATATTACAAAATCAATCTTCACTCTTCAAAGGCCTAAGCATCAATTCACGACATATAGTCGAAGGCTTAGCCCCCTCATAGATTATTTGATATAAGGCTTCGATAATAGGAAGATGAATTTTATGTTCTTGGCCTAATTCATGTAAAACTTTGACTGTACGAACACCCTCCACAGTCTTTTTATTTGTTTCTAAAAAATTTGTAACATCATCATCCATCCCTATTTTTAAACCAGCTTCAAAATTTCTTGAATGATATGAATAACATGTAACGATTAAATCCCCAACACCTGTAAGACCATAAAGAGTTTCTTTTTTCGCACCAAAAACATGAGAAAGACGACCAATTTCTAAAAGTCCTCGTGTCACTAGTGCTGCTCTTGCATTATCGCCAAGTTTTAAACCTTCAATCATGCCACTCGCTAAAGCGATAGCGTTTTTCATCGCTACTTGATACTCCGCCCCAATTTCATCTTTCAAGGTATAAACTCTAAAATAATCGTTAGCGAACATCTTTTGCACTTTTCTAGCGGCTTCTTCATCTTTTGAAACAGCACTTATTAAAGTTATATGTCTTAAAATAACCTCTTCAGCGTGTGAAGGCCCAAGTAAAGAGGTTACTTCTCCTCTTTTTCTAAAAGGAATAATTTTACGAATTAAAGATGAGATAGTAATATCTTCATCCGGATCAAAGCCTTTTGCAGTATTAATAAATAAAATTTTTTTATTTAATAAAGCATTAATTTGGTTAAGAACGCTACGCATAGCAACAGTAGGAACGGAAAGCACTAACGCATCAGCGAAATCGATAGCCTCTTTCAATGAAAATGTAGCTTTCATATTAAGCGGCAGTTTGATGCCAGGAAAATAAGAAACATTTTCATGCAATTCGTTTAAAGCATTAACGTTATCAATTTTATTAGAATAACAAAGAACTTCATGTCCATTATCGCAAAGAACTTGCCCTAATGCTGTACCCCAAGTGCCAAAACCTACTATGCTAACTTTCATTGTGCCTTTCTCCTAAAAATTAATTTAATAGGTGAACCATCAAAAACGAATGTTTCTCTAAGACGATTCTTCAAATAACGTTCATATGAAAAATGTAAATATTCTGGATCATTACAAAACATGACGATAGTGGGTGGTTTAATCGCTACTTGATTTGCGTAATAAATTCTTAACCTGCCACCATTAAAATTAGGTGTTTCATTCATAATTTGAGCATCTTCAATGACGCTATTTAATAAGGATGTTTGAATTCTAGAAACGTAACCATCATAAGCCACATCAATCGCTTTAAAAATGGTATGTAGTCTTTCTTTTTTTAAAGCCGAAACAAAAACGATAGGAGCATAATCTAAAAATTTAAATTCAGCTCTTATAAGTTTTTCAAATTCTTGCATCGTTCTTTCGTTTTTTTCCACTAAATCCCACTTATTTACGACAATAATGATGGCTTTATCTTGTTCGATGGCATAGCCTATAACATGTTTATCTTGCTCAATTATACCAACACTTGCGTCTATAACAAGTAAGACAATATCACTTCTTTCCATTGCTTTTAAAGCTCTTAATGCACTATATTTATCGATGGCTTCATAAATTTTTCCGCGTCTTTTTAAACCAGCTGTATCGATAACTTTATAACTTCTTCCATCGCGCGTAAAATCGATGTCGATAGCGTCCCTTGTCGTTCCTTCAATATTAGAAGTTATGACTCTATTTTTATTAATTAAAGCATTAGTTAATGATGATTTACCGACATTTGGTCGACCCACTAAAGTGAAACAAATTTTTCCTTCTTCATTTGCCTCGACTTTTTTAGGAAGATAAGAAACAATTTTATCTAATAAGTCGCCAATTCCTATCCCATGCACTCCACTTACAAGAATTGGCTCACCTAAACCTAAAGCATAAAATTCATAAATATTATCAACTTTATTTTTATTATCAGCTTTATTGATAGCAAGAATAACAGGCTTCTTCTCTTTTCTTAAAATTCTTGCCACTAGTTCATCATCTTTTGAAACACCTGCTTTTGCATCGACTAAAAAAACGATAACATCAGCTTCCTCAATAGCAATTTTGGTTTGGATTCTTATTTCATCTTGAAATGGTCGATCTTCAATTTCAATTCCCCCTGTATCAATCAAATAAAAAGAGTGATCAAGCCAATCACAAAGACCATACATCCTATCTCTTGTCACACCTGGCATATCGTTAACGATAGCTTTTCTTTCACCAAGCAATCGATTGAAAATAGTTGACTTCCCAACATTAGGGCTACCCACTAATGCAACGTAGCCTTTAGCCATTTTGTTCTCCTACTTTCATCTTGATAATTTTTAAAACTTCATTTACTACTTCTTCAACACTCATAAAAGAAGTGTCAATCAAAACTGAATCGCTTGCAGGTTTAAGCGGGGCGAATTCACGATGTGAATCGATGTAATCTCTTTTCCTTACATCTTGTTCAATTTCTTCAAGTGTACAAGCGATACCTTTTTGCATATTTTCTTCGTAACGACGAATAGCTCTAGTTTCTACTGAAGCAATTTGAAATATCTTCACTTTAGCGTTCGGCAAAACATAAGTACCAATATCTCTTCCATCCATGACGACATTAGATGTTTTCGCTAAAGCTCTTTGCTGTTCTACTAAAGCAAGACGAATCTCTTTATATGAAGCAATGTAAGAAACATTCGCATTTATGTCAGGCTGTCTAATTCTTAAAGTTACGTCTTCATCATTTAAAATAACTTTATTGTCAGGAGTTAAAGTAATGCTAACTTCAGGAATCAAGGCGATACTTTCTACTTCATTTTTAGGATCTACACCTTTTAAAATAGTATAAAGTGTATAAGCTCTATACATTGCCCCTGTATCAATGTAGGTATAACCTAATATTTCTGCAACTTTCTTAGCTACAGTAGATTTTCCAGCTGCAGCTGGACCATCGATAGCAACACTGATATAAGGCATAATAAACTCCTTTAAAATAAGATGACACCAAAAGCGATGATTAAGGCAATAATAATCATGGATAAGATAGAAGCAATAGCGTAATAAATACGTATCTTTTTATTCATGCGTAAATAAGAAAAAGTCGATGGTTTATAATCACTATCTCTTTTACCATCATCATTTATTTCTTCATAGTGCAAACCTAAATTTGGATGAGACATTAATTGATCTATTTCTTGTTTTTTAGTTTCATCCACTTCCATTTTAGAGAAAGAAAAAGTGGTAATAGTGTCAAAATCATCGTCTTCCATCGCTTCGATCGATTTTCTTCTTTGTTTGAATAAATCCGTTCTTGTCTTTTTCGTCATAAAATCTATTACCTATTTTTATATTTTAATAAAAAATAACTTTCTTTTAAAGTGCAAGTGTAACTTTATTCCCATCTTGACAAAGCAAATAGATAATTTATAATCAAAGCGTCTAGGAGGACGCAAACAATGGCAAAGAAAGTCAATGTAAATAAGGATGTCTGCATCGGATGCGGTCTTTGCACAGGTTTACTCCCATCAGTGTTCGAATTCGACGATGATGGCAAAGCCAAAGCAAACGAAGTTCCAGCTGAAGATGAAGGCTCAATCGCTGATGTCGTCGCCCAATGCCCAGTTGGTGCTATCGAAGAAGAATAATTTCTTACATCATTAACGATTAAAAGGAAAAGAGCATTAGCTCTTTTTTTCTTTTTCTAGTTTCTCTTCAATCACTTCACCAGAATTACTTGTTATATTCTTTTCTTCTGCTTTTTTCAATTTAGCCTGATGGTAGGCATTCGCTATTTTTTCGATCGTTCGTCTCATAATTTTATAAATTAATAAAGTTGCCACTACGACGATCGCATCTTTTAAAGCATTAAAAGGTAAAGCAATATAAAAACCATAAGACCAATCTAGATTAGTGACGTAAGGGAAAGTTTCTTGAATCATCGATAAATCTAAGCCAAATAAATAAGCATAAAATGGAACAGAAATGTAAATGTTAATAATCAAAGCGAAGAATAATTGTAAAATAGTTCCAACTCCTAAGCCAAGCATTGCCCATTTAAATTTACGACGATATTTATAGACTAAGACAGCTGGGATAATAAAGACGATTGAAAGAAATAAATCCGTCAATTCCCCGACGCACATCGTTGAAGTCATCGGTAATTTAATAATTGTCTTAATAAAAATTGAAGTAAGCGCTACAAGAGGCCCATAAGCAAATCCAGCGACAAAATTTGGAATTTCATCTAAGTGAATTTCTAAAAATGATGGGGCGAAAGGTACCTTAAATTGTAAGCCTGGAACGACGTAAAGAATAGTCGCTATAGCTCCAAAAATTGCAGACCTTGTCATGAAGAGAATAATTTTGTGCGTTTTTGACATAAAAAACTCCTAGCCAGGGCTAGGAAAGAAAGGGAAAAAACACTTCTTTCATCTTGACTTTAACAATCGCCACTTGAATCGCACAAGTTCATACTCTTAATGAGCTCGCGGGGTATACCGCCGGTCGGAAATTACATCCTGCCCTGAAGTGTTATTATTATATAACGAACAATATTTATTGTTAATAAAAACCTAAATTTTTATATTATAGGAAAATATTATTTAAATTTTCATTCTAATGAGTATTATATAACCATATGAAATACGAATACTTAACAAAATCACAAATAAAAAGATTATTAACAAAGCACGATCCTGTCGAAGTTTTGAAATATATCGAAAAGTGTGTTTTAAAAAATAAGCCCGATGATGAACTTATGACGACGCTAATCGATATCACAAAGAGTTATATTTATTTACTAAGTGTAGATGATACTTATGATAAGAATTTAAATATGGATATAACTGCAAAAGCTTTAATGGCATTACGTGATGTTCTCAATTTATTAGAATTAAAAGAAATATCTGTAGATTTTGTTGACACTTCTAAAAACGTCGCATAATTTTATAATTTTTTATTCAAATTTAATAAAATTTTAATAATTTACTTTGAAATTATTTTTTAAATTAAATTAGCACTTACCTATTGACAGTGCTAAAAATTGCCTTATAATATAGTTAGCACTTAGAAGATGTTAGTGCTAAAAATATGGAGGTAATAAATATGGCAAAATACGAAACACAACTAAGACATCACTATAATGAAGACTTATTCCCATTCGATAATATTTTCGATGACTTCTTCCCTACGACTAGTAGAAGGACTAGTGAAATGCTAAAGACTGATATCTTAGAAGATAATGAACATTACACTTTAAAGATGGAAGTTCCAGGTATCAAAAAAGAAAATATTAAGATGAGCTATGAAGATGGCTATCTTACTGTTTCATGTACAAAAAGTGAAGAAAATGATGAAAAATCGCATCACAAATATGTACGTAAAGAAAGATATTTTGGTTCTTATTCACGTAGTTTTTACATCGGTGAAATGAAAGAAGATCAAATTGATGCATCTTTAAATGATGGTGTTCTTACTATAAGACTTCCAAAAGAAGTTCAAAAAGCACCTGAGAAAAAATTTATCGAAATCAAATAAGTTAATAGCTAGTTATTTAACGGAGGGTTTTCTAGGTCTAGGAGCCCTCTTTTTTGATTTATTTTGAAGAAGTTCAGCGAGGAACTTATCCCTTTCGTTTTCACTTTCAAATTTAAAAGTTACTTGTAATTTTGTATAAGTTGAATCGCAATGATATTTTGAATCAATTTTCTTTTTAAATTTATCATCATTAACATCGTGTTTATAGGCATACACTAATTTTTCAATGTCGTGAACACTTAATTTATCGTTATAAATACGTTTAAGCAAATCTTGCATGACATCTTCTGGAAGCGCCACTAAGGCTTTGGCGTGACCATAAGTTAATTTGCCCGTACTTAAATCGGAAAGAACACTATCTGGTAATGTAAGAAGTCTAACGATATTAGTGACTTGAGGACGAGAAATATGGATGAGAGTTGCAACGCTATTTTGTGAATAATTATAATCTTTGATTATCTTTTCTAACACTAATGCCATCTCGACAATATTTCTTTCTTTATGGTCATTAATATCGCTTAATAAAGTAAATAATAAATCTTCATCACTTACATCTAAAACAATACAAGGAATAGGACTTATTTTTGCTAATTTAGCAGCTAATAATCTTTTTCTTCCTAAAACAATTTCATAATGATCTTTTTTACTACGCACAATAAGTGGAGTTCTAAAACCATTTTTCTTTAATGACTCACCAATATTTTTTAATAAAGTATCGGAAAGTTTAGCTTTTTTTAAAAATGTATTATCGTCGATAAGTTTTGATTCAATTTCCTTGACAGAATTAGATTTATATTCTTTTTCCATTTCGCGAATGACATCGCTTTTAGCAAATTTTTTCACTAATTCCTTCAAGTCTTGATTAATGATTTTGTTGTTGCTCATAATCTAATATCTCCTTTGCTAAATTTAAATATGAGGTTGACCCTAATGAAGTGGGTCGATAGATAATGGAAGGAATACCTCTTGCACTTGCTTCTGGCAAAGTAACATTACGAGGAATATGCGTTAAAAATGTCTTTTCTTTAAAAAGACCTCGAATTTGACTAGATACTTCTGTCGCTAGGCGAATTCTTGCATCGTACATCGTCAATAAAAATCCCTCTATTGACAAATCATGATTATATTGAGCTTGAATATTAGAAATACTTGCCAAAACTTGCGCAACCGCTTCTAAAGCAAAATATTCACATTGTACAGGAATAATGCAAGTTGACGCCGCTACGAGAGCGTTAATAGATAAAAGACCTAAGGAAGGAGGACAATCGATGAACATATAATCATAATTTTTCTTTATCTTATTTAAATTTTCTTTTAATAAAAAATAAGGATTTAAATTTTTAGCATTACTTTGCAAATGCGAATCTAAACTAGTTAATTTAATATTTGCAGGGAGTAAATCTAGACCTTTCATCGTCGTCTTTTTAATTACTTTATTAATGTCATAGTCGAACGCTAAACAATCGAAAATAGAACGATTTAATAAGGTAATATCAATGCCTACTCCACGCGATGAATTACCTTGTGGATCCATATCAATTAAAAGAACGTTTTTACCAAGATAGGCAAAAGATGCACTTAAGTTGATAGCGGTTGTCGTTTTACCAACGCCGCCTTTTTGATTGGCAATAGCTATAATTCTACTCATAATTAAATTATAGCAAATTTTTTGTGAAATCAATTATAAAGGTTTTCTTTTATTTTGATGAAAAAATTTAGATGAGAAGTATGAAAAAACTATTGATTGCAGGTATCAGATTTTATCAGAAATATATATCACCCATGAAAGGCACAAAGTGCCCTTATGTTCCAAGCTGTTCCCAGTACGGACTGGAAGCTATAGAGCGTTTCGGCGCTTTTAAAGGAAGCCTTCTCACCGTTTGGAGAATTTTAAGATGTAATCCTTTTTCAAAGGGCGGGTATGACCCCGTTCCGGAAAAGAAAAATGAAAAAAGGAAAAGCTAAATGTGAGGTAGTTTAACCATGATGCAAATTTTTAACTACATTGGTTTTATACTGGGCTACTTGCTGTGGTGGCCTTTGCTTATCGTTAAGAACTTCGGTATAGCGATTATTATCTTTACATTGATTATTAAGATAATCACATTCCCGTTTTCTATTAAACAGCAAAAATCTATGGCGGCTAACCAGAAGCTTCAGGAAAAACAGAAGCTTTTGAGAGAAAAGTACGGAAACGACAGAAACAAGCTTAATCAGGAAATGCAGAAGCTTTACGAGAAAGAGAACACCTCTCCTATGAGCGGATGTATTACTTCCATTTTGCCTATGCTTGTACTTTTGGGCGTTTTCTACAGTGTTGCCTATCCTCTTACAAATACACTGCATCTTTCATCGGATTCAGTAAACCAGGCTATTGACTTTATGAATTCCATTCCGGGACTTCAGCAATCGTCAAACGCATTCTACAGACAGATTGAATTTGTAAATATATTCCCTGCAATTCAGAATTCAAGCTTTGTTCAGGAAATTTTCTCTGCTTCAGAGATTGCAAACATTTCCATGTTTAACCAGAGCTTTAATTTGCTGGGCTTTGACCTTTTGTCAACTCCAAGTGTTGCCGGCGGAATTTATTATGCAATTCCTGTTTTGTGTCTTTTGACTTCAATCGGTTCACAGTTCTTACTTACAAAGATACAGGGAAATCAGATGCAGGGATGCATGAAGGTTATGCTTTTTGTATTGCCTCTTTTCTCAGCATGGATTGCTCTCAATGTGCCTTCAGCC
>CASFRI010000052.1 GCA_949297055.1 uncultured bacterium
GGAAGCTAGAGTTCTACCATTGAACTACAGATGCGCTATAGAGTGTATTACATTTTATGAAACCATTTAATAAAAAGCAATTTTATTTATTCAGGTCACAAAACTTTTTAAATAAATTAAGATATTCTACTGCTGTGTTTTTAATGTCATATTTTTTCACTGATTCAAAACAATTTTGTTGAAGAATATCATCAGTTAGTTTGTCGATAAGCATTTTTATTTTAGATAGCATATCAGCATTGTTTGACACTTCAAACATATAACCATTATATCCTTCTTCGATAATATCAGGAATTCCTCCGACGCATGGAGCAATGACAGGAACTCCACAAGACAAAGCTTCTAAAATTGAAATAGGATTTCCTTCAAAAGTGGAAGAGAGAGCAAATATTTTTGATTGTAAAAGCTCTTCTCTTACTTCGTTAGTAGAACCATTAAGAGAAATTTTACTAGCGTTTCTTAATTGCGAAACATAGATTTTATAATCTTCGATTAATTCCCCGGCACCAAAACAAACAAGTTCCCAATTTGAATATTGTCTATTATTAAAAAGTTCGTTAACAACATCAAAAAGCATCTTGTGATTTTTTTCAGTTCGATAATTAGCAATACAAATAATGCGATTATTTCTTCTATATTTTTTGTTCGTATCAATAGCAAAGTTTGTGCCGTTGTAGATAATGTTGGTTTGATTGGTGCCATAAAGTTTTTTTACAGTATCATCAACTGAATCAGAAATAGAAATGAAATGTAAATTATTCTTTTTCAATAATTTTCTTCTGACTTTTAAATCAAATTTAGTAGCCTCTTTATTAGCAACGCTATGGACAGTGTGAATAATTTTCCAATGCATTTTTTTACTGCCAAAAGCAAAGTAATAAGTTATGAGACAACTAAGGTGAGTGTTTATGATGTCAGGATTAAACTCTTTGACAATTTTCCTAAATTTTCGAAAAGATTTGAAATCAAACGAACTTTTTTTATCAATTGTTTTGAATGGTATTTTTCCGTTGAGAAGATCTTTAAAAGCTGGGTTGACATTTCCATAAAGCGAGACAACTAATAGTGAAATGTTTTTGTCCTTAGCTATTTCACGACAAAGGTTATAGAAGAACACTTCCGCTCCACCTTTGTATTGCAAAACATTTATAACTAATAAAACTTTTAACATATCACAATAACTTTATTATGCTTTTCTCATCTTGCCAGCACGTGAATGGACACGATATGATCCACCATTCTTAGCAATAAGTTCTTTAGCATAAGCAATAGCTTCCGCTTGCGTATTAAACATCTTCAAAGCCTTTGTTCCACCAGCAAATTTAATTTGCCATTTATTGAGTTCTTTCCTTTCAGAAATATGATAAATTCGTTTTGGTGTGCTAGATTTAGAAGCTGGTTTCTTTTCTTCGACAGGCTCTTCTTCTTTAATTGGTTGTTCCGTTACTTCTTCTTTCATAGGTTCTTCATTAACAACTTCTGAAGGAACTTCATCAGAGGTAGGAGCCACTACAACTTCAGGTTCTTCAACACTAACTTCTTCTACAACTGGTTTTTCTTCCATAGTGTTATTTGCCACTTCTTGTAAATGATCAATTGATTTTTCTTTACTTGTCACTTTAACTTCAAGAAGTTTTTTTGGCATCACACCAATTGCGACACAAAGTAGGATTAGACCAAAAGCAAAAGATATAGTAATGATTAAAACAAGTGGATCTAACGAACTCGTTAAAGCGACGAAAAGTGGATAACTTAAGAAAGTTGCAAGAATTAAAACTACACTCGCTCCAACATTAAGCCAACTAAGTCCAATCTTATTTTTGATTGAACGAATGAGCGAAATGATAAGTAAGATGACACCGACGATGACGACTAAATAATAGACGATAGCAAGAATCATCATCATTGGGCCACTACTAAATACATCCGCAAAATTAAATAAACTGACCATAGTTTGAATAGCAATTTCAATGCAGCCAATGGAAGCACAAACGATGATAGACACAAGGGACATAACAATAGAAATGATTGCTAAAATAGTCCCAGCAAGAACTTTTTTATTCATAAAAGTTTCCCTCCCTAACTGACATTAATTATATGTTTATCAACTTCAAAATAAAAACAAAAATTTATAAATAATTATATTTAGAGTGATATTTGTAAATAAATTTTTGTTTCTAAACAAAAAATATCTAGTGTGCTAGATATTCCTTGTCATCATTAATTTGTGAATAATAATTTTATTCTAGAGCTTTCTTAGGCATGGCATCGAAAGCGACGAAAGCAAAGATGACACCGATACCGGCGAAGATGATGCTAGTTAAAAAGCCACTATGAGTGCCCGCTCCCGTTAAAGCCGCAAAAGCGTAAGTTGGATAAACCGTTAAAACAATCACTAAGCCTAACACAACCGCGCCGAAATTTAAGATACCAGAAATCTTTCCAGCCGTAATTAACCTAATTAAAGCCGTAATAGTAGTAACGACAAAGGCGATAATTAAGATGTAGAAAATAACTACCGTAATGATGTAATCAATCGCACCTGTAGTAAACAATTCAAAGTTAAAGAAAAGATCGTACGTAACGGATGTTACATCTAATAAACCAACTGAACCAGCGGTAATTAGGCCTAAGACGCTACCGGCAATGCTTATCGCAGAGACGATGATTGAACCAATTAATTTCATTTTTCAAATAAACTCCTTTCAATAAAATATCATAGTAATAATGAAGTAAATTTCAAGCGTTTTTAATGAAAAAACCGAAGTTTAACTTCGGCCTTACTATTCTATCTGGTGGATGCTGAGGGGATCGAACCCCCGACCTTCTGTACGTCAAACAGATGCTCTCCCAGCTGAGCTAAACATCCATTTATTCTGGGTTTGGTGCCGACTATAGGAATTGAACCTACAACCTACTGATTACGATTCAGTTGCTCTGCCAGGTTGAGCTAAGTCGGCGGTCGGCTTTATTTATATTATAAAAAATTGACTTGTAATGCAACACGAAAATTACTTTCTCGTACATTTATGTGTGCGTACATATTATTCAATTGAAGGAATATCATTATTCATATAAAATATAAAGCACATGGGGAGTAGCGAGGTATAGCTTTCGACATCACGGATGAAAAAAGATCCCGGAACTATACGAGCAGCATTAGCGAGACCATAATTTTTGGAGGAACCACTAATGGGAAAAAAGAAAAAAGAAGACCCTAATGCTACACCAAAAAAAGAAAAAATTGCGTTTGAAACGCTGACGGTGAAGCAAACTGAAGAAGCCTTAAAAACTAACGTAAAAACTGGTCTGAGTGAAGAAGAAGCGAGCATTAGATTAGCAACATACGGAAAGAATCAATTAGAAGAAAAAAAGAAAAAAAGTTGGATTAGAATTTTTATTGAACAAATGAATAATCCGATGATTTTCGTCTTATTTGCCGCTATTATTGTTACCTTAGGTATTTCCATCTTTGAAACAATTAACGCTGCCGCAGCAGGTTGGATTATCGATGGTGTACCTGTAAATAACGTCTTTTTAGACGTCGGTGATTGGCCTGACGTCATCATCATCTTAGCAGTCATTATCTTAAATGCTGTCATTGGCACAGTGCAAGAAGTTAAGGCTCAAAATTCTTTAGAAGCTTTAAAGAAATTATCTTCGCCAGAATCAACTGTTATTAGAGATGGAAAAAGAATCAAAATTAAATCTGCTGATTTAGTTATCGGTGACATCGTCGTCTTAGAAGAAGGTGACACAATAGGCGCGGACCTTCGTCTTATCGAAGCAGTTAATTTAAAAGCCAATGAATCTTCTTTAACAGGTGAATCAGTCCCTGTAGAAAAAGATTGCGATATTACATTCTCAAAGAAAACGCCGATAGGAGACCGTATCAATATGGCTTATATGTCCACTCCTATCACTTATGGACGTGGCAAAGGTATCGTCACTTCCACCGGTATGAATACCGAAATTGGCACTATTGCGCATGCTTTAGATAGTGAAGAAGAGCAAATGACTCCGCTACAAAAAACACTTGCTAAATTGTCTAAGCTTCTTGGCTTATTAGCGTTAATTGTTGTAGTTTTAGTCTTACTCGCTGATATTATTTGGATTTTTGTAGATGGAAATCAAGGCGATATGAACCACTGGTTAGAAGCAGTTATTTCAAGTATCGCTCTAGCGGTCGCTGCTATTCCTGAAGGTTTACCCGCTGTCGTCACCATCGTTTTAGCTATAGGTGTTCAACGTATGGTTAAAGCTAACACGGTCGTAAGAAAGCTTAATAGTGTTGAAACTTTAGGGGCTGTAAGCGTCGTTTGTTCCGATAAAACTGGCACTTTGACGCAAAACAAGATGACGGTCGTCGAAGCTTATGTCGATAATAAATATTACGTAAGCGATAATTTCAATCTAGAATCTGAAAACGAAGATTTAAAAATTTTAGCGACAGGTATGTCACTATGTTCTAACGCGACTGTCGATGAAGGTTTATATGGTGATCCAACTGAAATTGCCTTAGTAGCGTTCGCTAATCAATTTGGTTTAAATAAATCAATTATCGAAGAAAGGACACCTAGAATTGATGAACTCCCCTTCGATAGTGTGCGCAAGATGATGTCCACTAAACATCAAATTTCTAAAAAAGAAACTATTACTTATACCAAAGGTGCTTTAGATAGCATTTTAAAGCGCACGAAAGAAATTTTAATCGATGGCCAAGTTAGACCAATTACAAAAGAAGATATTAAAAATATTCATGACGCAAATAAGCACTTCTCTTCTAAAGCATTACGTGTCTTAGCTTTAGCGTATAACAAAAAAGATGCAATCGATGAGAATGATTTAATATTCGTCGGTCTAACCGCTATGATAGATCCAGCAAGACCAGAAGCAAAACCAGCCGTCAGTAAATTTAAAGATGCGGGTATTACGACCGTCATGATTACAGGCGACCATAAAGATACAGCTTTTGCTATTGCAAAAGATTTAGGTATTGTCGAAAATATCGATCAATGTGTCATGGGTGAAGAAATCGATAATTTAAGTCAAGAAGAACTACAAGAACTTTGTAAAAAAGTTCGCGTCTTCGCTCGTGTTTCACCCGAAAATAAAGTCGCTATAGTCAAAGCCTTCGAGGCTAATGGTAACATATGTGCTATGACTGGTGATGGCGTTAACGATGCCCCAAGTTTAAAAGCTGCAGATATTGGTATCGCTATGGGCATCACTGGCACAGACGTTGCAAAAGGCGCCGCGGACATGGTTTTAACTGACGATAACTTTGCTTCGATCGAAAAAGCTGTCGAAGAAGGTAGAGGTATATACGCCAATATCAAAAAGACTGTCTTATTCTTACTTTCTAGTAACATTGCTGAAGTACTAACGATGTTCTTAATTATTTGTATCGGCTTCCCTGCCCCATTTATTGCTATTCACTTATTATGGGTTAATTTAATTACCGATTCTTTACCTGCAGTGGCGTTAGGTATGGATCCTAAAGATCCTAAGATTATGGAAGATAAGCCTAGGGACGCTAAAGAAGGTATATTAGCTAAAGGTGGTATGAGAGATATGCTCATCTTTGGTGCAGTTATTACAGTCGCTGTTTTAATTGCTTATTTTGTCGCAGCTTTAGTTTCACCAGAATTCTATTCAGGTGGCTATGCGACAAGCGGATGGTTTGGCATTAAAGAATTCTATGAAACTCATCCTCAACAACTTCATGAAGCACAAACGATGGCTTTTACTACCCTAGCAGTGTCTGAATTATTCCACATGTTAGGCATGTCTAATTTAAATCGTTCATTTATTCATGTCTTCAAAAAGAAAAACTGGATGATGCTCATCGCTTTCATCGCTGGTTTAGCCTTACAATTGTTCGTTATCATGACACCGGGCGTCCAAGATGTCTTCTCCACCACTAATTTAACTTGGCAAGAATGGCTCATCACTTGTGCTCTTGCAATCTTACCATTAATTGCTCATGAAATTTACGTTTTCATCAAGTGGTATCATAAGAAATTCCCACGTAATAAAGCCCCTAATTAATGGCTAAAAATAATTAAATATTTGAAGAGCAAGTGACAAAAACTTGCTCTTTTTAATAAATTAAAAATCTTAACAATTGTAAATAAATCCTATAAAATAATTTTATGAATATAATTTTCTTTTTGTTGCCTAAATCACAAGTAGCCTATATTAATTCTAATAGCACAATTAGACAGGCTTTAGAAAAGATGGAACACCACCGTTATAGCGCGGTTCCGGTCTTAGATGATGAAGGCAAATATTTTGGTACACTTTCCGAAGGTGACTTACTTTGGCTCTTTAAAAATAAAGGTTTGACGATGGAACAAAGTGAAGAAATAAGGATCAAAGACATCAAATTTGAAAGAGATATTAAATCCATTCATATAAACAAGGAAATGGATGAGCTCGTCGATTTAATCGTCAATCAAAACTTCGTGCCTGTCGTCGATGATTTAAATACTTTTATTGGTATTATCACTCGTAGGCAAGTCATTTCTTATCTAAAAGATAAAGTAAGTTTAAAATAATCTTATGAGTTTAGAATTAATTCTTTTTATATCTTTAACTGCATTCATCTTAGGTATTCTTTTATTATTCTTTTTCTTCTGGTGGATTTTATTAGGTTATTATTACTATCGCTTCGCTCTTAAAAGAAGAAAAAATAAAATCGATAACATCATCACTAATTCCATCCCGGGATTAAGCGATACTTTCCGATTTGAAAAAGAATGGTTAGAAAACTTAAAACTAGAAGATATTTATATTACTTCTTTCGATAATCTTAAATTACATGGTTACTTTAATAGACAAGATAGCCATACTTACATCCTCTTTTCTCATGGCTATCGAGGTATTTATAAAGAGGCTACCGCCCAGTTAAAAGCGATGCAAGAAATATTTAAGCCAGTAAATATCTTAATGATCGATCAAAGAGCCCATAACTTAAGTGAAGGTAAACATCTGACTATGGGTTATAAAGAAGGTAATGATTTAACTAAATGGATCGATAAGATAATCGAGATGGATAAAGATGCAAAAATTATTCTATATGGTCAATCTATGGGCGCGGCCACTATCTTTTTCGCTGAAGGCTATAACTTACCATCTAATGTTAAATGCGCTATATGCGATTCAGGCTATACAACCATTTATGATGAGTTTAGATATGTTTGTTCGCTAATTTCAAAGAAATTAACTCCTAAATTCTTGCTCACTCCCGCGAGTTACTTTATCAAAAAGATTGTTAAAATTGATATAAAAATGGATGATCCTAGATCTTCTTTATCTAGATCAACTTTACCAACCTTATTTATTCATGGCATGAACGATAAAGTTGTTCCTTACTTCTTTCAAGAACAAAATATCAACGCTTTCAATAAAAATACTCCTTATGAAAGAATGGATATTGAAGATGCGGAGCATTGTATGGGCTTTTATAAAGATGAAAGAACTTACACTATTAGAGTAAAAAAGTTCGTCAAAGAATATTTACAATAATTAAACTTTTAAATTTAAAAGATTTTTGAAATCTGTCTTTCTATAGATAGATAATAGAAAACAATTTAACAGCACCAAAGTAGCACCAATAACAACGCCTATTAGGATCCATGCCCAAAGTTCAATTTGAAGATAAGTAAGTGGCCAAATAATGGCGGAATCAACCACCAAAATTATTACGAGAGTAAGCAATGTTTTCAAGTCCAATGGAATAACTTTAAAAATAATTCCCACTTCAATAAATTTGGCGGCGTTAACAACTATTTGGGCGGTCAGCAACGTATAACATAATCCATAAATAGGATCAAATGAATAAATGAAAATGAAAATGAAATAGACAGCAAAATATAACAAGCCATTAAATAATTCCCACTTTTCTTTCCCAGTCATCGCAAGCATTGTTCCATTTGGGCCAGTTAACTCATTAATTAAATTTGCTAAAGACAAAACTAACA
>CASFRI010000053.1 GCA_949297055.1 uncultured bacterium
AAAGCTAAACAATTTAAAATTGAAGTTGACGGTTAAATTTTTCCACCATCCACCGCAGGGAATAATTGAACCATAAAAGCAAAAACCCAGGCATGGTTGCTTGGGTTTTAAACTAATCTAGTGTAAAACTTTTACTTATACTATGAACTTACGTTATACAATTTTTAAAAGAAATCATCCTTATAAGAAAGAGGCTAAAGAAACAATCCTAGAAGCGTTTCCGTCAAATGAACGTTTGCCTTTTCCTATCATTAAACATATCGCTAAAAGAAAAGGCATTGAATTTCGCATCTATGAAGATGAAAGTGGATTTGTTGCAATCGCTTATCTATTAAAAAATAGCACTGCCACTTATTTGCTTTATTTTGCTGTATCTAAAAATAAAAGAAATAAAAATTATGGATCAATTATTCTACATTCATTAATCAAAGAATGTGCAGATAAAGAATTTTATCTATGTATTGAAATACCTAATGAGAAAGAAGAAATGACAATAAGAAGACTCAATTTTTATAGAAGACATGGTTTAATTGATTTGAACGCTAAACTTATCGAGAACATTGATTATCTACTTATGTGCAATAAAACACCAAAAAATTATGACAATATCAATAAATTATTAAAACTTTCTTATTTTTTTAAATATCGACCGAGAGTGGAAAAAATGAAATAAAAATTAGTTAATTTTACAATTCGATAAATGTAAATCAATAGGAATAAAAATTAAATAATATAGAGGAATGGCTATTAATATCGCCCAATAAGGGTGCCAAAGTGCACCATACATCCCTAAAGTTAAATAAATCATTAAAGTAATAAAAATGATAGGAAATCTTGTAAATTGATGAAAATAAATAGAACAAATAAAAGAATTAACGATAAAAGGTAGAAAAAATAAGGTCCAATAAATTTCATATCCTCGATACGTATATTGACCAAGCAAAACATAGCCAATGGTTACTAATAAAAGAGTGAGGAGAACAATCGAGTATTTTATAATTAAATAGGAAGAACGAATGTTATTTTTATAATTAGATTTTAAATCACTAGATGGTGAATTATTAAAATGTTTCACGATTTCATCATCACTAATAGAATAAAAATTTTTAAATCTTAAAATAATAGTTTCATTAGGTATAATTTCATCATTTTCTATTAATTTTAAATAAGATTTATCGACGTTTAAAAATAAGGCAGCATCTTCTAAATTTAATCGATGCTCTTCTCTTATTTCTTTTAAATATTTTCCAAGTGAATTCATAAAGATATTATATTTATTTTGGCGCGCCAGGAGCGATTTGAACGTTCGACTTCCACCTTAGGAGGGTGATACTCTATCCGGGCTGAGTTACTGGCGCAGATGGTCGGAGCAAAGGGATTTGAACCCTTGGCCTTCTGGTCCCGAACCAGACGCGCTACCAAGCTGCGCTATGCCCCGATTGTCTAAATCATATTAGATTTAAAACATAAAATCAAACAATGAGATTTCTTCATTGTCGGGTAAATTATCTAAGACGTGCAATGAATTTAATCTTTCCATGTTTGTATTATTTAATTTAGTGCGTTGTAATAAATCTTTTTTTGTGGCAAAAGGCCTTTCTTTTCTTGCTTCTACGATACTTCTAGCAGCATTTTCGCCTAAACCATCGATAGTAATAAATGGAGGAATTAAACATTTATTTTCATGGTCGACTACGAAATTTGTCGCATCAGATTTTTCGATGTTAATATTAGAAAAAGTAAAGCCACGTTCAACCATCTCGATAGCGATCTCTAAAGTTGATTCGATAGCAACTTCTTTCGTCGATAATTTTTCTTTGTTAGCCTTTCTTTGTTTATAACCTTCTAAAACATCAATAATAGCGTCCTTACCTTTAATCATTGCTTCGATATCATATTGATCACTTCTTATAGAAAAGAAAGTCGCATAGTACTCTAATGGATAATAAAGTTTGAAGTAACAGACTCTAATGGCCATCGTGACGTAGGCTGTCGCGTGAGCCTTAGGGAAAAGATATTTAATTTTCTTACAAGAATCAATATAGTATTCAGGAACGCCATGCGCTCGCATCGTGTCTTCGTATTCAGGCTTTAATCCTCTACCTTTTCTAACATCTTCCATAATAGCGAAAGCGATAGAAGACGGTAATTGTTTTTGAATAAGATAAGTCATAATATCATCACGACAACCAATGACATCTTTAATCTCTTTAACAATACCATTTTTTAATAAATCTTCAGAATTTCCCGCCCAAACGCCTTCGCCGTGACTTAGTCCAGATATAGCGATAATATCAGCGAAAGACTTGGGCTTGGCGGCTTTTAATATTCCTCTATTGAAGTTGGTGCCAAATTCAGGAAGACCAAGTGCACCAGTTTCTTCATTTAGATAATTAAAAGATAAATTAAGGGCTTTATTAGAAGTAAAACAAGATAAAACTTTTAAATCATTCAAAGGAATTTTATTTAAAGGAACACCAGTTAATTCAACCATCATTTTTAAGGCCATCGGGTCTTGATGCCCTAATAAATCTAGTTTCAAAAGGGAATCGTGCATATTACGATAGTCGAAATGCGTCGTACGCCAATTAGATTCAAGATCATCTGCAGGATATTGAATAGGAGTAAAATCATAAACTTCATATTCGCTTGGAATAATAAGGACACCACCAGGATGTTGACCGGTCGTATGTTTAACACCTAAACAGCCTGAGGCCAACATATTAAAATCGGCTTGAGTTAAATTATGTAACCGATAGGCCTTAGCGTAATCTCTAGCGTAAGCAAAAGCTGTTTGATCTTTAACAGTCGAAACAGTTCCACAACGGAAAACATGGTCTTTACCTAACATTGTTCTTACGTATTCAAAAGCATTTTGCTGATAATCACCAGGAAAGTTTAAATCGATATCAGGAACTTTTTCAGCATTGAAACCAAGGAATGTTTCGAAAGGAATATTTTGTCCATCTGCAACCATCATCGTTCCGCATACTGGACAACGTTTCTGAGGCAAATCAAATCCACTTCTTATACTTGGATCTTGAGAAAGTTCAAAATGATGGCAAGCCGGACATAAATAATGAGGAGGTAAAGGATTAACTTCTGTTATATCTGCCATCGTCGCAACAAAAGAAGAACCAACTGAACCACGGCTTCCTACGATGTAACCGTCACTGTTAGCCTTATGAACAATCATGTAAGCTAAATAATAGTTCACTGAATATCCATTATTGATAATACCATCCAATTCCTTTTGGAGACGTTCTTTCATAAATTCAGGAGGATTGTCACCGTATCGATCATGAAAGTTTTTATAAACAATTTCTTTTAAAATTTCTTCATTACCTTCAATTTTAGGTGTGTATAGACCATCTTTTAAAGTGTGCATTGGAGAACACATATCAGCAATTTTATTCGAGTTAGTGACTACTATTTCATAGGCTAAGTCTTCATCGATAAATTTAAATGCTTTAAGCATTTCATCAGTCGATCTAAAATGCTGATCAGGATTGCTAAATGGTACAAAATTAGTGAATTCTTTATCTCTATCGTAAGGTCTTTGATTTAAAGGGTGAGAACTTTTTCCAACGCCTTGGGCCATAATGATAATATCTCGATATATCTTTTCTGAAGGCAATGCATAATGAACATCCCCTGTTGCAACAACAATCTTACCTGCTTCTTTTCCAGCCTTAATTAAGGTTTCAAGCATATCAAGAAGACGTTGTTCATCTTTAATATCCCCTACATCAATTAAATAAGAATAATTTGCAGGCGGTTGTACCTCAATAAAATCATAAAATTTCATCGCTTCAACAATTTCTTCATAAGATCTAGTTTTTAATAATTCAAAAATTTCGCCATTAAAGCATGCACTACCAACAAGTAAGCCTTCGCGTAATTCACTAAGAAGCTTACGCGGCACTCTTGGCACTCTTGCAAAATATTCAGTATGTGATTTAGATATTAATTTATAAAGATTTTTTAACCCAATTTCATTCGTTGCAAGAACACTAACATGTCTTGGCTTAAGATGTTTTAATGTTTCTTTTGGCGTTTCGAATTTAGCAAGATCGCTATGCATTAATTTATGATTATCTTTAGTAAGTTTTGCAAGCATCGCCATCCACACTTCGGAAAGAACAGAAGCATCATATTCCGCGCGGTGTGCGCTTTCTTTATCATAACTTACTTCTAGGTTTCTTGCTAAAGCTTCTAAAGTATGTCTCGATGCATCTTTAAAAAGGTAACGAGATAACTCTAAGGTATCAATAACAGGGTTTTTTAATGGAGGATAGCCGATTTTTTTCAATGATTCGTTTAAAAAACCAATATCGAAAGATGCATTGTGGCTAACAAGAATGGCATCACCTAGAAAATTTAAAATCTTATCAGCGACATCTTTGAATTTAGGACAATTTTTAACCATTTCATTACTGATTCCAGTTTTGATGACAATCTTTTGCGGAATTTCTCTTTCAGGATTGATTAAGATATCTAATGTATCTTTTCTAATGCCATCTTCATAACGCACACCACCAAATTCAGTAATGCCATCATAATGGGAAGATAAACCTGTTGTTTCAGTATCGAAGAAAACATATTTAGCTTTATTCAAAATTATATCTTTTGGATTATATACATAAGTAGGTGCGTCTTCGACCATATATAGTTCCGAACCATAAATCATCTTCAGATCTTTTTTTGCTGAAAACTTATCCGCATCTAAGAAAGATTGAACGACGCCATGATCTGTCACCGCTAAAGCTTTATGACCCATTTGCTCAGCAAGATTAATATATTCAGATATATCACTTATTCCATCCATGGCTGAATATCTAGTATGCAAATGTAGTTCTACTCTTTTAACTTTGGCGTTATCTTTTCTTAATTCCAAAGGTGGTAAAAGATCAATGTAATCAGCCATTACTTCCAATTGAGCGTTAAACTTGTCGATGATCGTTCGTCCTCTTACTCTTAAACGTATTCCTAGTTTAATTTTCGTTAATGTATCAATAGATAAAGTAGATCTAGTAGATTGAGCTTTAACAATGATGGCTCGATGATTATCACCTACTGTAATAGTATAAAGTGTCATCGTTTTCATTGCTTTTTCATCAACTTTAAATACTTGACCATCAAAATCGACGTACTTAATTGTTTCATTAATCTCAGCAATATGATTAATTTGCTCGTATTGGTGATCAAAATTTTGATATTTTCTTTCCTCTTTCATTCTCTTCAAATTTTGTTTCATTTCTTTAATGAGTGATTCTTCAATCGCACTTTGCGATTCAAAATGTTCTTCTTCTACACTTCGATAATCCGTAGTAGTAAGTTCATTTTCTTCTTTATTTTCTTCTATTGTCTTTAATGCTTCATCAACGCTTCTTTGTCTTTCTTCTTCGCTAGCCCTAACGCCTTCTTCTACTTTCTTTTCAATTATCGTTTCAATATCGATACGATAATTCAAGAAATTTAAAAAATCGATAAAATCGTCTATCGCAGGCTTAAAAGTCGAGACTTCTTCTTCAATTGAATAAACGAATGTTAAGGCTGAAATACCGGGTCTAATAATTAGGTTATGAGGAATGTGATAAATAGAAGTATACCAATCATCAAATAACTTAATCGCATCGTAACCACTAGGACTTTTCTTATAAGAAAATTTCATCGTATAAGGGTAGTTAATACTGCCTAATGCTTCCATAAATTTAGAAAGATGCAAATAATCCCAAGGAAATTCTTTGACGATAGCCATATCGACCACTTTACGATCGAAAGGATTTCTTCTAACCAAATCAAAAGATAAATCGCTATAGTCGAATTCATCAAGTTGAATAGATTTTAAGAAACGTTGCATCTTATCGTCCATAACTAAAATAACCCTATAATGTCTTTAAATAATACAACTATCATGAGACCAAATAATAAAATCATTCCAACAGCAGAAATAGCGTTTTTAACTTTGTTAGGTATTTTCTTACGCGTTATACCTTCAAATAAAGTAACTACTAGATGCCAACCATCTAAACCTGGGAAAGGAAGTAAATTAAATATTGCTAAGTTACAAGAGATGACTCCCCAATACCAAATGTAATAACCAAAGCCCATATCTTGCAAGATAGAAGTCGTTTGAGTAAGGATAGCAATTGGACCACCAAGTTGATCGTAACCCTGCCCAACAAAAAGGCCTCCAATAGCCCTAAATAATAATGTATTAGCATCCGCCCAGTCTTCACCTGCCGCACCAAAAGCTTCAGTGAAACTATACCTAAAAATATATTGGAATGAATTAAAACCAATATCTTCGTATTGATAAGTATTACTACCTAAGGAAATAGCGTTAACAGTAATAGGATCGATTTCCCTTTTTATAGGATTACCTTCCAAATCGTAATTAACATAATTATTTGGATCAAAACTATTTTCGCTTATTCCTTCCACGATGTTAGGCATGAAAGTAAATGAATAATTTTCACCGATAAAATTAAACCCCGGGTCGCTATTAATTTTCCAAGAAATAGGATCAGTTTTATCAACGCTTAATAAAGTAATAGCATCAGAATAATTTAAATTTGAAGTCGTCACTTTATTAGGATTGAATGCAACGACGATTTCTACATCTTTAGCCTCATTTTCTCCACTTGCGGGGATATGAAGAATTGCATCTTCATCTATTACATATAAGCCACTTAAGGGATTGTATGATTTAACTTCACCAGTATTAGGATCTATTTGTTCAACAGTGTCAAATGTTAAAAGGTCATGATTTTTAATTCCCGCTTGACGGGCTAAAGACATTTCAGGTACATCTAAAACATTTAAATAATATGAAGATTGGGGGAATGCCGCACAATTTATGAAAAATAAGAGATAAGCTAAGACAAAATTCATCGCGATGCCAGCACCAAATATAACGAAACGTTTTACGTGTGAGACGCCTTCTAAACCACGTTCTTTAGGAATTCTAATGCCTTCTTCAATAGTGACATCTTCGCCATACATTGAGCAAAAACCACCGAAAGGAACAGCTCTTAACGAGAAATAAGTTTCACCTAATTTGCGTTTTTTAGAGAATAATTTTGGCCCCATCCCGATAGCGTATTCTTGTACGTAAACATTAAATGCTTTCGCTGCTAAAAAATGACCAAATTCATGTATAGCAATCAGAATACCAAGTGAAATGATAAAAAGGAGGATTGATAAAATCCAAGATAACCACTCTGGCATATTATAAACCTACCTTTCTAAGTACTTTAATTCGTGTTTCTTTATCAACTTTTTCTAAATCTTGATAAGTTGGTGAAAGGATAGGAAAATCTTCATTAACAAGTTCAGAAACGATACGAGCTATATCAGTAAATTTAATTCTATTTTCTAAAAATAGTTGATCTAAAACTTCGCTCGCGGCATTGACTAAAGCCATCGATGAACCGCCTTTTTTAAAAGTTTCTAAAACTATGTGAAACATAGGATAACGTTCATCATCTTTTTTAAAGAAATGCAAATCTTTAAAATCAAAAGGTTTAGGGTCGAAAAGTATCTTAGATTTTCCTTCAAACATCGCGTATTGAATAAAAGTACGCATGTCGCTCGTAC
>CASFRI010000054.1 GCA_949297055.1 uncultured bacterium
TTGACTTTAAGATTAAATTGTTTATAGTAGGATTCAATATATTTAATGAATTTTTCTTTGTTCGCACGTTTGATTTTCATAAGATGATTTAAAACATCTTTATCGTCCGCGAATTTAGCAAATTCACTAATTTGATCCATATCTTTAATCCATTCATCGCCAATCTTAGAAGTGATAAGTTTGGCAAGTTGTGGATTCGCGTAAAGTAACCAACGACGATGGGTGACACCATTTGTCTTATTGTTAAATTTCTTCGGATATAATTCATAGAATTCTTTGAAAGTATTTTTCTTTAATATTTCCGTATGTAAAGGTGCGACACCATTCACGCTAAAACATGCATAATTAGCGATATTAGCCATGTAAATTAATCCATCTTTGATAATCATCATATTGCGTTTCTTCTCTTCAGAAACTTGTTTTTCATTCATTTCAAGAATGAAACGACGATTAATTTCTTCGATGATCATAAAGATACGTGGGAATAATTTTTGCACGTAATGAATTGGCCATTTTTCTAAAGCTTCTGGCATGATGGTATGCGAAGTAAAAGCGATGCAACGCGTCACTTGTTTCCAAGCATCATCCCAGCCAAAACCATATTCATCCATGAGTAAACGCATCATTTCAGGGATAGCTAAGATTGGATGTGTGTCATTGAGTTGGAAGACGTAAGAATCAGCAAAATCTTTGAGTGTTTTATATCTACCCATATGTCCTCTCATCGCACTTTGCAAACCAGCAGAGACGAGGAAATATTGTTGACGTAATCTTAAAATTCTTCCTTCTTCAGTCGAATCGTCAGGATATAGACCATGACATAATTCTTTTAAAGTTCTTAAATATTCGGAAAATGATTGATTAGTAGGTAAATTATTTTCGCTAGGTTCAGCGCTCCAAAGACGAAGTGTATTGGCCACTCCATTACGATAACCGACGATTGAAACATCATATGGCACTGCTTTAACGCAAATGGCGTTAACAGTACGCGAAGCATATTCGCCATTCGGTTTAAGGTAAGTTTCAGCATTACCGTAGAACTTAACTTCGACCGCATGTTTTGGCTTTCTTACTTCCCAAACGTTTCCATTAGTGAGCCAAACATCAGGTAACTCAACTTGTTTACCATCGATTAGTTTTTGTTTGAAGAAACCATATTCATAACGAATGCAGTTACCGTGACCAGGATATCCTAA
The DNA here is from genome assembly GCA_949297055.1 of uncultured bacterium. Classification (GTDB taxonomy): domain Bacteria; phylum Bacillota_I; class Bacilli_A; order RFN20; family CAG-826; genus CALVUG01. The sequence goes on from CASFRI010000054.1 coordinate 1,197, forward strand.
AGTTGCAATCGAATCCATGAAGCACGCTGCAAGTCTTCCTAAACCACCGTTTCCAAGACCAGCATCCGATTCTTGCTCTTCTAATTCATGAATGTCGATTCCTAAATCACGTAACCCTTCTTTAACGACGGAATAGATACCAAGATTCATCAAGTTATTGACGAGCAAACGTCCAATTAAAAATTCCATCGAGAAATAAATTAATTGTTTGGGTTTATTGGCTAAGATTGCTTCTCTAGTCGATCTCCAGTTGTAACCAGCGTAATCTCTTACCATTTCGCCAAGAATATTGTAACGTTCAGTAATGTGCGAATCGCTTACACCCTTACCGTATTTTTCCGATAATCGACGTTCAAATTCTTGTTTAAATTCAAGTTTGTTGCTAAACATATTTTGTTTATTCCTTTCATTTAATTTTTTTAAATATACAAGCACCAAAAGAGGCTAATTTAATTGTCATTTTATGTGGCTTACCTTCTGGACCAAATTCAGTTGAAGTCAAGGGCAAACCATTGTATTGATTATAACCGCCATAGACATCCTTATCAGAATTGAAGATTTCTTCATAAACTCCAGGTTGCATCAAAGGAATATCATAATTTTCGTAGAACATTGGGGTCATATTGTAGACGAAAACGAGCAAAGAATCGCCCACTTGTCTTTGGAAAGCAAAGACACTTTGATCGTGATTATCAACCATAAGCCATTGGAAATGGAATGGGTTATATTCTTCGAAGTGCATCGCAGATTCATAACGGTAAATGAGATTTAAATCTCTCACTAATCTAACGATTGAATCATGTTTTGGGAAAGTTCTTAAATTCCATGGTAAAGAATTATTTTCATTCCATTCATCGAATGAGGCTAATTCGTTACCCATGAAGTTAAGTTTCTTACCAGGATGACCAAATTGATAGGTATATAAATTTCTTAATTGGGCAAATTTATCATCGTAATTACCATAAATCTTATTAATAATTGTTCCTTTTCCATGGACGACTTCATCATGCGATAAAGGAAGCATGAAATTATCGCTATAAAAATAGGCCATGGAAAAAGTTAAAGTATTATGTTCATACTTACGATAAATCGGGTCTTTTGAATAATATTTTAAAGTATCGTTCATCCAACCTAAGTCCCACTTATAATCGAAACCTAATCCGCCAGACCAAGTCGATTTAGTCACGTTAGGGAAATCTGTACTATCTTCTGCAATCATCATCACATTATCGTGTCTATCGTGAATTCTTCCGTTCAATCTTTTTAAGAATTCGATTGCTTCTTCATTTCTTCCTAAACCTTTATTGCCTTGATGGTAAACCATATTCGAAACAGCATCGATTCTAATGCCATCAAAGTGGAATACTTCTAAGAAATAATTCATCGCAGACATAAGAAAAGAACGAATTGGATCCTTGCCTAAATCAAATTGACAAGAACCCCACTGCGAATAACGACGGTCATCACCATATTCAAATAAACACGTCCCATCATATTCGCTAAGAGCCCATGAGTCGGTAGCGAAATGCACCGGAGCGAAATCTAAAATGACACCGATATTAGCTTGATGTAATCTATCGATAAATGACATTAATTGCATCGGATTACCGTAACGAGAATCTGCGCTATAAAAGCCTGTACCTTGATAACCCCAAGATCCTTCAAATGGATATTGGATGACAGGCATAAGCTCGATGTGAGTATAACCTAAATCCCTTAAATAAGGGATGAGGTCATCAGCAATCTCTTCATAAGACATGTATCGGCCATCTTTTTTTCCTTCCCAAGAGCCAAGATGCATTTCATAAATTGAAAGAGGCGCGTCAAAATTTCTTGAACGCGACTTAAGCCAATTTTCATCATGCCAAATGAAATTGCGGTAATCGAATAATCTTGAACAAGTACCAGGACGAAGCTCACTTAAAAAAGCGAATGGGTCAGCTTTGTCAACATATTCACCATGCGCATTTTTAAAATGAAATTTGTAAGATTGATAGTTTTCAAGATTAGGAATAAAAATTTCCCACACGCCTGAAGAATCAATCTTATCCATCTTGTGGACGCGTGGATCCCAATTATTCCATTCCCCGATGACGGAAACATCGCTTGCCATAGGAGCGTATAATCTAAAAATGACACCTTTGACAATCGTATCTTTCTTCGTCGTACGTGGCTTTGCATTTTTGCTTTTTGCTGGAACGACGTGCACTTCTTGAAATTGTCTTTCCTCAAAATGTGCACCAAAATAATGATATGCATCGATAGTTTGTCCCATAAGGAAATCGTAAAGTAATCCGTATGCCATAAATATATTATCCTTATTAGGATGTTTTTCACATCCTTGTTGCATTTTATCATTTTATCTTTTATTCGTCATCATTATTTTAACTCGCATGTGAATTTTAAACATTACAAATATAATCATTAAGTAAGTCTAACTATACGCATATAAATTATGCTTCTAGCATATCTTTTTTATTATTTTTTCCTTATAATGTAGTCGTTATGTTTTTATAAAATCAACTTTAAGGAGAAACAACTATGGCAAAAGTTATGGCAGTTAACGCTGGTTCATCGAGTTTAAAATATAAACTTTACGAGATGCCAGAGGAAAAAGTTATTTGTTCTGGAATCGTCGAACGAATTGGCTTTGAAGACGCGATATTTACTTTAAAAAAAGGTGAAGAAAAAAAATCTTACGTCACCCCAATTAAAGATCATCAGGTTGCAATTAATATATTATTAAAAGAAATGTTAGAGATGAAAGTCGTCTCGAAAATTGAAGAAATAATCGCTGTTGGTCACCGCATCGTTCAAGGTGGAAAATATTTTGAACATAGCGTAGAAGTTAATGACGAAGTTGTTAGCATCATCGAAAAGCTTATTCCTTTAGGGCCATTACATAATCCAGCGAGCATCATCGGCATCAAAGCTTTTAAAGAAGTTTTACCTAACGTCAAAATGATGGTCACATTCGACACTTCTTTCCATATGAGCATGGCCCCGGTCGATTACTTATTCCCTGTTCCTTACGAATTTTATGAAAAACATGATTTAAGGCGTTATGGTGCGCACGGAACAAGTCATCGTTACCTCGCAAGCGAGGCAGAAAAAATGCTCGGTCAAAAACATTTAAATTTAATTACTTGTCACTTAGGAAGTGGCTCTTCTATTACTGCCATTAAAGATAATAAATCGATCGCTACTTCCATGGGCCTTACTCCGCTTGGCGGCATCATGATGGGAACGAGAAGTGGTGACATCGACCCAAGCGTCTATTATTACATCCAAAAAGTAACTGGTTTATCTAATGATGAAGTATTCAAATTATTAAATAAAGAGAGCGGTTTGAAAGGCGTAAGCGGCGTTTCAAGCGATTCGCGTGACATTTTAAAAGCGATGGATGAAGGCGATGAAAGAGCAAAACTCACCATGGACTTATTCGCTAGAAGAACGCTCGACTTCATCGGCCAATATTACGTTAGACTTGGCCACGTCGATATGATTATTTTCTCCGCCGGCATCGGGGAAAATGACCCCTACATTCGTTCTGTTATTTGCGAAGCTTTAAAAGAACCTCTAGGCGTCGTCATCGACGAAGATAAAAATAAAAGTGCACGTGGAAAAGAAATTTTAATTTCTAAACCGGAAAGTAAAATCAAAGTTGCAGTCATTCCAACGGACGAAGAAATTATGATTGCTCGCGATGCTTATAAGATTTATTTAGGAGAAAATTTATGAAAAACAATTTACCTTTAGAAATAAAAGAATATGGTTTGAATTTTAAGAAACAATATCGACAAATTTTAAATCAAATCAAAAAACACGATGATATAGTCATATTTCGTCATATCATGCCAGATTTTGATGCTTTAGGTTCACAATTTGGTCTCTACACCTGGTTAAAAGATAACTTCCCTCATAAATCGATTCATGTCGTCGGCGATAATCACGTCACTTTTACTCTGCGTATTTATCCTGAAACCGAGACGTTAAATGAATCCTATTTTAAAGAAAGAAAACCACTTGCTATCATCTTAGACGTATCTAACGCTAATCGCATCGCTGATCCAAGATTTAAAAAATGTCCTAAAAAAATAAAAGTTGATCATCACCCAGACATCGAAAATATAGCTAAAATTTCTATCGTCGACACAAGTGCTGCTTCCACTGCCGAAATTTTAGTCGATTTCATTTTGAATGTTTCTTTGAAAGAAAATTATGAATTAAGTAAAGAAGCCGCTTCTTATTTTTATAGTGCTATCGTCGGAGATAGTGGCCGTTTCCAATATTCATCCACATCTAAACACACTTTCGCTATTGCGATGGAATTGCTTAAAACTGGTATCAATATATCCGATATTTACAATGCGATGTATATGAAAAAAATCGATGATTTAAAAGTAACTGCTTACATTTTAAATCACTTTTTCGTTTCACCGCATGGTGTCGCTTATTACGTCTTACCATTAGACGTGCAAAAAGAACTTCATATCACGACCGAAAGAGGTAAGGAAAATGTAAACATTTTCGCTAACATCGAAGGCATCAATGCCTGGTGTTCGATTACCGAAGATAATAAAGAACCTTGCTTTAGAATTTCCATCCGTTCTAAAAAGACGCCCATCAATCAAATTGCTACTAAATGGGGTGGAGGCGGACACGCTCAAGCCAGTGGAGCGAAAATTAATTCCTTGGATGAATTAGATGCTTTCATCAAAGATTTAGATGATTTATTTATAGAAGAAAATGCTTAATAAATTTGTTCCTTTAAACATCAAGACTTCTTTTTCTTTTTTTCAGAGTGCTTTTAGTGTTCCTAAACTTATCAAAGCCTTAAAAAAGCAAAATATCTTGGAAGCTGGAATAAGCGATAGTTCTAATATGCACGCTTTCCCTTCATTTTTTTCTTTAGCAATAAGTCAAAACATCAAACCAATTCTTGGTATGCAAGTAGATATTGAAGATATTTCTTTCCACTTCTACATTGCTATAGAAAAAGGATATTTAAACTTATTAAAAATTCATTCTTTAGAAAAAGACAAAACTTTAAATTTAACTTCCCTATCAACTTTATTAGAAGGGCTTATCGTAGTCATCGACGCGAATGATAAATTTAAAAGCAAATTAGAAGATGTTAATTTTTTAAAATCACTAGCGAAAATTTCTAGTTTCGCTAATGCTTTTTATCTAGGAATAGCAATCTATCAAAAAGAAGAGGAAAAATTCGCCGATGAGATAAGAAAATTTGCAGATAATCACAATTATCTTTGCTTAGCTTTTCCTTTAATAATTTATGAAAAAAGTGAAGACGCTATAAGCGTAGAAATTTTAAAAGCAATCAAAAACGATGAAAAATTAACGGTACAAGAATTAAGAGGACCATATTTTTTCTTAGATGAGGAACATCTTTTATTTTATAAAGAAGAAGAAATAAAAGCGACGAACGACTTAGCGAATCTTATCAATTTCGACTTATTTAAAAAACGTGGCGAACTTTATAAGATGAGTGAAAATAGCGATGAATTATTAAAAAATATTTGCCTAAATAATTTAAAGAAAAGAAATATCGATCCAAATGATGAATGTTATCTAAAAAGATTAAATGTAGAATTAGACGTCATTTCTAAGATGGGTTATAGCGATTATTTTCTTTTAGTAAGTGATTATGTTAGCTTTGCTAAAAGTCACGATATCACCGTTGGTCCAGGAAGAGGAAGTTCCGTCGGTTCACTCGTGGCTTATCTTACTTTTATTACGGAAGTTGATCCTTTAAAGTTTGGATTGATATTCGAAAGGTTTTTAAACCCCGCAAGAGCGAGCATGCCTGATATCGATTGCGATTTTGCTGATAATAAAAGAGAAGAAGTTATAAAATACGTTAGAGAAAAATGTGGCGAAAACAAAGTAGCTCACATCGTCGCTTTTCAAACGATCGGGGCGAAGCAGTCATTAAGAGATGTTGGAAGAGTTTACGAAATCGATAATCGCATTATCGAAACTTTATCTAAATTAATCACTAATCCTAAATGGACATTAGGAGATGCTTACCGAAAAAACACTCAATTTAAACATTATGTAGATATTGATCCTACTTATTTTAAAGTAGTAAGTCTTGCTTCTAAAATCGAAGGATTAGTAAGGCAAACTTCGTTACACGCATCAGGTATTATCATAAATGATAAAAATTTAGATGAAGTTATGCCTATATTTTCCACTCCTATCGATGGAGCTATATCAGAATTTGATATGCAATTTTTAGAAAAACTTGGTTTTCTGAAAATGGATTTTCTTGGTTTAAGTAATCTTACTAGCATTGAGCGTATTTTAAAATTGCTCGAAGAAAAAGAAAATATTGTCTTAAAATTTCAAGATATTCCTTATGACGATTTAGAATCTATCGCTTTAATTAGCGAAGGTCTTACGATGGGTTTATTCCAACTTGAAAGCAGTCAAGGAATGAAAAACGCTATTAAAGTAATTAAACCAAAAGTTTTTGAAGATATCGTTGCTTTATTAGCCCTTTATCGCCCAGGTCCGATGGATCAAATCACGCATTACGCAAGAAGAAAACAAGGCTTAGAAAAAATTACTTACGTCGATGAATGTCTAAAACCTATTTTATCTAGTACCTATGGTATTATCGTCTATCAAGAGCAAGTTATGCAAATCGCTCAAGCCATGGCAGGTTTTTCTTTAGGTGAGGCTGATTCTTTTAGAAGTGCGATTTCAAAAAAAATACAAGAAAAGATGGAATCATTACATGATTCATTTATTGCTGGAGCTATTAAAAACGGGCATTCGAAGGAAAGTGCGAGTAAAGTTTTTGACTATATGGCCAGTTTTGCTAATTACGGTTTTGCTAAATCTCACGCTGTCGCATACGCTATGGTTGCCACGAAAATGGCTTATTTAAAAAAGCATTATCCCCTATATTTTTATAGCGTCATTTTAGATGCGAAAGGCGCGGAAGTTGAATCGAAATTTATCGATTATTTGCAAGAACTTAAAAATCTTAAAATTGGTTTAAAAAACCCTGATGTCAATTTATCTAGCGATGCTTTTCTTCCTTTAGGTAGCGCTCTACTTTTCCCACTTTCCGCTATTAAAGGTTTTACCTCTTCTAGCGTGCGTTACATTTTAGAAGAAAGAAAGATGAATGGTAAATTCGTCGATATATACGATTTCTTCAAACGTATGCACCCTTATAAAATAAGCCAAAAAGAATATATTTCTCTTATCGATTCAGGCGCGTTAGACGTCTTTAATATAAAACGTGAAACGCTAAGAGATAAAAACAATTTAGATGACTTGTTACGTTACGCGAGTGTCGCTTACGATAACGATGGCTCATTCCTTGATTTAGAGCCACCATTACTAGAAGATGCACCGCTTGATAATACTTTAACTTTAAGTCGAGAAATGGATGTTTTAGGAACAGTTTTAAGTGGCAAATTTATCGCTTCTATCAAAAGAGAAAATAGTTACGATAATTTAACAAGTATCGAAGATATTAAAGAGATGCATAAAACTTATCGTCTCATCGCTTTACTTTCTAAGAAAAAAGTTATTCGTACGAAGAAAAATGAGATGATGGCATTTTTAACTTTGTTAGACGATAGTGGTCAACTTGAAGCTATTCTTTTCCCAGAAACTTTTAGTCGTTATCAGTTATTGTTAAATCAAAATAATTTATTAATTTGTAAAGGACATTTAGACGAAAGACAATCTTTTGTTATAGAAGAGATGAAAGAAGGTAAATAAGTATGAATAAAAAAGTCATTATAGTCGATGGAAATTCTTTACTTTTTAGAGCTTATTACGCGACCGCTTATCCTGGTGCGAACATCATGCGAACAAAAGAAGGTATTGCTACGAACGCTATATTTGCCTTTTCCAACATGATTTTAAAACTAATCGACAAGTTAAAAGATGAAGATAAAATATTCGTCGCCTTCGACACTGGTAAAAAAACATTTAGACATCAAGAACTTGAAACATATAAAGCGAATCGTAAACCCGCTCCAGAAGATTTGATCGTTCAATTTCCTATCGCACGTGAATTACTTAAAAGTTTAGGTATTTACACTTTTGAAGAAGAAGGATTCGAGGGTGATGATTTAGCTGGTTCAGTAGCCATAAAAGCCGCAAAAGCGGGATATCAGACTATAATTTACACGTCAGACCGCGATTTTTTACAGCTCGTCGATGATAAAATTGAAGTCGATTTACTAATTAAAGGAATGAGCGATATTCGCGTGATGCATCCAAAAGATGTCGAAGAAACTTATGGTTTTAGTCCAAATCACATCATCGATTTTAAAGGACTCAGAGGTGATAGTAGCGATAATCTTCCAGGTATTCCTTCCATCGGAGAAAAAACTGCTCAAAAATTGATTCAAACTTACGGTAATTTAGAAAATATTATCGAAGCAGCAAAAAATGGTGAAATAAAAGGTAAGATTGGTGAGATGATAATGCTTCATCAAGAAGATGGTAAATTATGTAAGAAGCTTGCCATCATCAAAACTGATTTAGATTTACCTTTTTCATTAGAGGATTTAACTTACGATGGTTACTTATTTGAAAAAGTTACAAGTTTTGCGAACAAATATGAACTAAAAACATTTCTTACTAAGTTACCTAAAAAATGGCAACATAGCCAAAGTGAAAATCTAAGTTATGAAGAAATTGAAAATAGCGATTCTATTTCTTTATCAGAACATGTTTCATTCATCCTTGCAAGCGATTACACAAATTATCATAAAGATGAAGTATTTGGTCTTGCTTTCACTAATGAAAATAAAAATTATTTTATTAATATTAACAATCTTAAAAAAGATGAAAAATTAAAAGATTATTTAGCAAATGAAAAAATTAAAAAATCTTTTTACGATTATAAAGCTACCAAATGCGCTCTTAATCGTTTCGGTATCGAAGTAAACGGTAATGGATTCGATTTGATGTTAGCCTCTTACTTGCTTGATTCTTCTTCGCGTGGTGACCTCGATAGCGTCTATGCATCAAGAGGAATATCTTTAGACGTAGAAGATGAAATGAACATATTTAAAGCATTAAATGTTCAACGCTACATCAAAGCATCATTTCATCTCCACCGCTTGATTCCACAAGTTTTAGTAGAATTATCTAAACTTAATTTAAAGAATTTATTTTATGATGTGGAACTTCCTTTATCTCACATCTTAGCGAACATGGAAATTGAAGGAATAGAAATAGATGCTAAAACATTAGATGAACTTTCTAGTATTTTTAAAGCAAAACTTGAAGAGGATGAAACAATTATTTTTAAAGAAGCCGGCCACTCATTCAATATTTCTTCTCCCAAACAAGTCGCGGAAGTCTTATTTGAAGAACTTCAAATTGCTAGAGGAAATAAAAATAATTCAACTTCTAGTGACATCTTATTAAATTATGCCCCAGAACATGAAATTGTTAGACGCATTCTTGATTATCGAAAATACGCAAAACTAATAAGCTCCTACACTGATGGCTTAAAAAATCATATATTCCCTGATCATAAAATCCACTGTATGTTCAATCAAGCTGTTACATCTACTGGAAGACTATCTTCTTCTGACCCCAACTTACAAAATATTGCCGTAAGAGATGAAGACGGTAAACTTATTCGTAAAGCTTTTTCTTATAACGATGAAGATTTATATTTATTATCTTTAGATTATTCTCAAATTGAACTACGCATTCTCGCTCATTTTACTCAATCTAAAGCTTTAATTGATATTTTTAATAACGATGAAGATATTCATGAAGCCACCGCTAAAAAAATATTTCATAAGGACGAAATAACAGACTTAGAAAGAAGAAAAGCAAAAGCTGTTAACTTTGGTATAGTCTATGGTATTTCAGAATGGGGTTTATGCGAACAATTAGGCATATCAAGAAAAGAAGCAAGCGACATTATTTCTTCTTTTTATCTTGCCTTCCCTGAAATTAAAACGTATCTAAGCCGAATTGTTGAACAGGCTAATGAGCAAGGTTACGTCGAAACAATTTTAGGAAGAAGACGTTACATTAGAGAAATACACGACTCTAACTATCAAAGAAGAGAATTTGCTAAGCGTGCGGCTATGAACGCCCCAATTCAGGGAAGCGCAGCGGATTTGATTAAAGTTGCGATGATAAAAGTCGACGAATTGTTGAAAAAAGGTCACTATAAAACTAAACTTATTTTACAAATTCATGATGAATTATTGTTTAAAATTCCAAAAGATGAAATCGACATTTTACCAAAACTAATTCAAGAAACTATGGAACACGCTTTAGATTTAGATGTGCCATTAAAAACATCTTTAGGAATCGCAAAAAGTTGGGATGAGGTGAAATAATTATGCCAGAACTTCCAGAAGTTGAAACGATTAAAAGAGCTTTAGAATCAATTATCGTTAATAAAAAAATTATTTCTATAGAAATATTTAAGCCTAAACTTATTAAAAGCGACTTAGAAACTTTCAAAAAATCACTCATCGATAAAACTTTTTTAAAATTGACTAGGCAAGGCAAATATTTATTTTTTCATCTAAGTGATAATTTAGTTTTAATTAACCATTTAAGAATGGAAGGTAAATATCAATTTAAACACCCAAATGACAACTTAGAATCACACGCACGAATCATCTTTCATCTTGATGACGGAAATGAACTTGTATATCGAGATTCAAGAATGTTTGGCATGTTTTATTTAAGTGATGAGTCTTTTTATCAAAATCTAGATTTCATCAAAAAAGTCGGTAAAGAACCATTTTATTTAGATGCAAAAGAATTATTCGATAATATCAAGCGTCACAAAGAAACAGAAATTAAAACTGTTTTATTAAATCAAGAAGTAATTGCTGGACTTGGTAATATTTACGTCGATGAAACACTTTTTAGAAGTAAAATTCATCCTTCTACAAAAGCTAAATTTATTAGTCAAGACGATTGCAAAGTTATTTTAAAAAATGCGATAGATGTATTAAATTTAGCTATTGCAAAAGGTGGCTCCACCATTAAAAGTTACAAATCAATTAATGATGTCGATGGTCATTTTCAAGTTGATCTTTTAGTTTATGCAAAAGCTTCATTGCCCTGCCCTAACTGTCAAAAACCATTAAAGTTTATGAAGATAAATGGAAGAGGCACAACTTATTGTTCGCGTTGTCAAAGGAAAAAAGGACAAAAATTTATCGCCATTACTGGACTTTATGGTTCTGGTAAATCAACTGTTACAAAAATGTTCGCTGACGACAATTATAAAATTTATTCCTGCGATGCACTTATTAAAGAACTATACGAAGATAAAACTATACAAGATAAAATTAAAATTTTATTTAATATTAATTCTATCGATTTTACTCACATCCGTAATGCCATCTTAAAAAATGATAAATTAGATAAAAAACTAAAAAACATTTTATATCCACCCTTAAAAAACAAAATATTAAAAATCTTTAAAAATCATAAAGAAAACGTCGTCATTGAAGTTCCGTTACTTTTCGATGCAAAGATGGGAAATATGTTCGATATTATAATCGGGGTGAAAAATGAAGTTGAATTGCGAAATAAGTTTATTACTAATCGCGATAAATCTCTAGATTTAAAAAAATATTATGACGAACGCAATCACTTTTTAGATCATCTAGATGAATGTGACTATATTATCGATAACAACAAAAATTTAAAAGATTTAGAAAAAGAAGTGTTAAAAATCAAAAAAGAATTAAATATTTAAATCACCAAAGTCGATAATTTTGGCGCTTTTGAGCAATTTTTTAATTTGTAAAGATCTAGCTTTCGAATTGTAATTAAAGTTGTACATATTAGCGATATCATCTACATTAAAATCACTAATGAAAATAGTCAAAGTTTCCTTTTCTTTTCGCTCTCTTAATAAAGGAATTAAAATATTATCTCTTAAAGTTTCGTTCTTATATTCTTCACCGAAGTCATATAAGAAAAGGAAAGGTACGTCCACTAATTTATTGAAAATAAATTCAAAACGATCTTTTTCATTGAAGTAAAGATTAGATAATTTACGGCATTGCTTAGAGAAATTAACGACGCTAGCGAGATAATGAAATTTAGCGGCAACTTTATTATAAACCCCAATCAATGTATCCAATTTACGCCTATTAGTGCCGCCGATTAAATAAAGCCAATTAGTGTCATTTTTATTCAATGAATAATCTAAGAAAAATTTGATGAGTTCTTTCGTCGCTTTATCGTCATTTAATTTATCGACATTTAAACGCAATAATTTATCATCAAAATCTCTAATTTCATAATAAGAAGTCAAAGTATCATTGCGTTTTTTTAACTCGCAGCGAGAAATATTTCTTTCGACGTATTGACCTTGTAGTTCTAATTCGATGATCGAACCTTTGACATCTTTTGGACAATTTTCAACACCGGGACAATTTTTACAAATAAGATAATCATCATAACTTGCAAAAATTGTGCTTAAATTGTCGAAAATAATTTGTTCATCAATACCTAAATCGTTTAAACGATTTAAAAAAGATTCGTCACCAAGCATTTGGTCGAGCAATTTTTTCTCTTCATCTTTCAGTTTTAAAAAATCTAAATTGAGACGTGAAATATCCATTGCTATACCTCATCAATCATTTTTAAAAGTTCATCTAAGGATCGTTCTTCTTCCTTATTTGTCTCTTCTTTTATAGTTCCATTATTAATTTCTTCACTAGTGTCTACTGCTTTGCTCGATTTCTTTTGTCTTTTATGCGCTTTCTTATCTATTTTATATAAATAGTTCATAGCGTCTAAAGCGTTATCGATATCTTCTCTAGCTAAAGTAGAACCAACTTTCATCACATAATTTCTCGCTAAGACGTTATCATTTCTTTCTAAACAATAATCGATAAGAGCGTTTATGACACTTGGAAGAAGATGTAAATTTTTCGATAATTCATCGATGAGCAATAGATCACTTTCGACAGGTGCCGTTCCATTTTGTCTAAAAGACAAATATTGACTTGGAGCGACGCTTTCAAGTAAGCGTAACTTAGCCCCTAGTTGATTATTAGAAAAATAATTCATCTTTTGTTTTTTATTTCTTCTAACTCGGCTTGGAAGATGAGACACATCCCATTTTAAATCGTTATTAAATTGGTTGAAATCGATCATTTCGCCAGGTTTATTTTCTAAGTTGATAGAAGAAGACAAACGTTCTGCGCAATCTTCTTCTTGAACGCCATATAAAGTTGCAATCCTTGCAATTTCATCAAATTCTTCTTCACTTATAGCGTTACGTTTCAAATTAGGCAAAAGAGCAAATAATTTTTCTTTTAATAACGCTAAGTTGAAGTTAATTGGTAATTTAGAAGCATTACGTCCAAATATTTTATTAAAAGAATTTCTCGCACTAAGGTAATTCATGTCATCAAAATCTGGATTATAAACTTCTTCAAAACTTAAAGAATTATCTTTATAATCGTCTGGATTTTTTCTTTTCGTATAAATGTTGACGAGACGATTCATTTCTTTGACGCCTAAAATCTTTTTCAATGTTCCTAATAAAATCACATCGTCAAAAAACGACTTAGGATCTTTTGGTTGTTTTAAAGAAATGATAAAAGACGTCGAAGTTTCATTTAAATTTTTCGTTAGAGTCTTAACTAAGCCCACTCCTTCTAAGCGATGAAGAGCGACTTCAAGTTCGTTTAAAGAGATATCAAGTTTCGAAGCAAGTGTATCGAATGTGTCATCTTCAATATAATCTATATTTAATCCAGAAGTATAAAATGAGAAATAAAGAGCAAAAGCGTTCGTTCCAATGATAGGAAGATAAAAATTAGTTAAAAAAATGACATCACTTGAAGCGATGACGCTCGAGAATCTAACTTCATAGCAATTCGCACCGGGCTTTAAAATATTAGTTTTAATCATAGCTAAAATTATAATAATTTTGTCTAAATTTTTAAACGTTTAAAAAATATTTTACTTTTATCAACATATTATTATGGAAAATTTTCCTAGTATCACACTCATTTTTTCAAATTTATTCACAATTTCCACAATTTTGTTCGCATATATAAATTAAAGACAATTTTTGCTAGAATATAGGCAATTGAGGTAATAAAAATGGACGGTAATGGAATTTTAGAACCGAGGAAGATGTATGAAGGCAAGGTACGAGTCGACCTTTTAGACCATACTTCTAAATTTTTTGATGAAATCTTAAAACGTTCAGGCGTCAGTCAAGAAGAAAACGAAATACTTTCCAAGCAATATGAAAAAAACGCGAAAGACGCGGAAGAAAAAACTACTAAATTAAAAGGTTCAAAAGGATTAAGAACTTTTCTTATAGTCTTAGCTATAGCTCTACTCATTGCAGGAGGGGTAGGTATATATTTTATCGTCGGAGTAAAGGATTTAACTATTGGTTTAAGTTTAACTATTCCAGGCTTTTTATTGGCGATAGGTATTTTTATTTTAATATTCGCCTATTTTAATAAAAAAATAAAAGCGCAACAATCCGCTAGTGATATTGCGAATAAAAAAAGAGATGAATCTTATCAAACAGTCGTAACTCAAATTAGCCCTTTACTTCACTTATTTGATGAAGCGATGCCAACTCAAATTATTCGAGAAAGTGTTCCGCTTATCCAAATTGATGATTATTTCAACATTAAAAAATTTGATTACATGCACGATAAGTATGGCTTTTTAGACAATGATTCTGAAACTTCTTCGACACTTTTTGTCATGTCTGGTTCCATTGTAGGTAACCCTTTCTTAATGTTAAGAAATCTCAATATGAATATGATTGATAAACTTTATACTGGAACATTACCCATTTCTTGGACGGAAAGAGTCTACGACGGAAATGGACGCTATAGAACGGTCGTAAGACATCAAGTTCTCACTGCTTCTATCAGAAGACCTGCTCCAGATTATAGCACTTACACTCATCTAGTATACGCTAATGATGCTGCTCCAGATTTAAGTTTTTCTAGGCGCCCATCAGGCGTGGATAATAGAGATGAAAAATCCATCGAAAAATTTGTCAAAAGCAAAGAGGATGACATTAAAAAATACGCCGATGAAGCTTTGAAAGAAAATAGAAAATTTACAATTTTGAATTATATTAAAAATACCAACTAAAGAGGATAAGAGTATGATAAATAAAACCAGTTTAATAATTGTCATAAGCTTAATCATGACAA
>CASFRI010000055.1 GCA_949297055.1 uncultured bacterium
AAAGCTAAACAATTTAAAATTGAAGTTGACGGTTAAATTTTTCCACCATCCACCGCAGGGAATAATTGAACCATAAAAGCAAAAACCCAGGCATGGTTGCTTGGGTTTTAAACTAATCTAGTGTAAAACTTTTACTTATACGGAAATATTATGAGGGCTCAATAAAAAATAACCTATAACGTTTAGACATTATAGGCATTTCTTATCAATTTTGGTGAACCATACAGGGATCGAACCTGTGACCCACTGATTAAGAGTCAGTTGCTCTACCAGCTGAGCTAATGGTCCAGAAACATTTATAAATTATAAATATAATTTTATATTTTTCAACGTAAACTTTTTAATTCATCGGAAGAGGAGAATTATTTTCATAATCCCAATAAGGATCAACTTCCCCTTGCACTCTTAATCCTTCTTTCTTAGCTTTAAGTTCAGCGTTATACATAAATGAATAATAAGAAATACCTTTATAAGAAACATTTTTAAATTCATCTGGATGCAATGTTGAATAACCATTTAACACTAGGGCATAGTTCACTAAAGTATCGCCAGCCCAAACGAAGCCTAAAAGTCTTCCATAAGTTTCTTTTAGCGCTCCGCCAGCGGCAGATTGAACAAATAATTCATTCGCGTGAGCGTTAATTAACTGACTCGTAAATTTAGAAGCCTGTCTTCCCCAAGGCTCGACAGTGCGCGTCGATTCAGGTGTATTAACGTTAATATAACGCATCGAATGGCCGTTAGAAATATCGAGCATTTCAAGAATTTCATAAGGATAATTAAACGCTGTCGTATCGCCATCGATATTATGATCTAAACTAACTTTGATAATGCCCCCACTTCCAGTGAAACCATCTTCGCTATAAGGTAAGGTAAAATAATTTTCATCTTTTTTAGGCCCATCTAATAATTCTTCTGGACTAAGCGTATTATCCATATTACCTAATAAAGATAAATTATGTGGATTATAACGGATAAAATCATAAGGGTCAAAAACGTTTTTCCCCGCTAATTTATCAACTTTTCTTACTAAAGAATGACCTTCTGCGTAATCGTAATTCACACCAATTTTACCAATGATATCCATCAAATCATTGCCTTTATATAATCCAATTGTGTAACTTCCATTATTTAAATAATTTTCGCTTACCATATGAGCAATATTTTTACTTTCTTGACTCGCTAAAGAAGAAGCGATGACGTAACTTTCATCAATAGCTAATTCACCTTCTAAATAAATTTCATAAGTTGGATTAGAATCATTATAACGATAGATTTCTAAATGATATTCACTTAAATCGATATTTTCTTCGCTAATATTGCTAAGTTCAATCGCATCACTATAAATTTCATTTTCAAAATAAATTTCGGAAATAATTAAATTTGAATTTGTAAATTCACTAATGGGTTCACAACTAGTAAATAAAGATAAAGAAGAAATAATTAATAAACTACTTAAAACTAATTTTTGCATACGCTTATTATATAACAAAAAGGATCCACCTGTAAGATGGATCCCTTAAATTCATAAGATTTTAACTTCTTATTAAGCTTTTACGAAAGCATCAGCAGTCCAAGGTGAAAGTTGGAAACCACTATAATAACCAACTGAACCAGTGAAGTTAACACTATCGCCTGCGGTTAAAGAATCAGTGAAAGCTTTATAAGCATCCATAATCGCATTACCAACGTGGTAATTAACACGTACTGTAACAGCTTCACCATCTAAGGTGAAGTTGATGTTGTAATGATAATATGGATCAGATTCATCCCATTCAGTGCTAACATAAGTTAAGCCAGTGACAGTAATGGTACGGTGAATATCATAGACATCGAGTGCCTTATATTCATCACCAGTAGTAACATTTAGTGCAACTGGTTGTTCAATTGTTGCATCTTCAACTTCGACGACTTTTGAAATGTAACCAACTTGAGGCGCACCATTATAAAGTGATAAACTGCCCATGATTTCGATAAGTTGACCAACTTCGAAAGTGAAATTAAGACTAGCAAGTTTATAAATCATCACGGCATGTTCGCCATCTTGAATTAAACCACCATCTAGGTCGGTGTAAAGTTCAGTGACATAGCCACGGAGAATCGTATTATCTTTCCATTCAGCAGAGTTGAAATCATCGCTTTGTGCAGCAGTGACTGCTTCTTCAATGGTCACTAAGTTTGGATTGAAGGAATCGATACGAACGTTCCAAGAAAGTTCTTCACCATAATTTTCACCATCGTAAGATAGTTGACCATGAAGTTTAGCGGTGATGAATTGACCACCAGGTAATTCATCTGGTGTTGGAGATTCGATCGTTAGTGTTGTACCACTTACGCTAATAGCGTTGGGGAATTCATCCGCATGGGTGACGTTTTCAACGCGGTAAGTAACATTATAACCGAAGGAGAAATCGATTAATTCAATAGAATCGGTAACGACACCTGCTTTAAGAGATTCATATTCAGCATCAAGTTCTAATTTAGCACTAGCTTGAGCAGAAGCATCACTAGGATCGAATGGAGTTGGATTAGCGCTAACAGAAATTGTAGCACCTTCTACTAAAGCAAATTGCGCGCCATTATACCATCCGAGTGGACCAGTAAAATTAACGTAATCCAAATAACTTGCTTCGTTAATAATTTCAGCGAATGCACCGTTGACAGTTTCACCAGAATACCTGTCGGTTCTTACGGTAGCGCGTGTGCCACCAATCGTGACGTAAACGTTAGAAGCGGCTGTAGTAGAAACACTTCCTTCATAGAAAGTAGCGTTAGTAAATGTTACTAATTCACCTGCATCTGCTGCGGTTAATGATGCAACATTTGTCACGGCAACAGGAGTAATTTCTTGCCCTTCTGCTTGGATGGATGCCACTTCTGTAACATCGCTAATTTGGATTAAGCCATTATATGCATCCGTCGTGCCTTTAACTTCGACGTAATGGCCAATAGTTGGGACGTAGGCATCTTCCGCTGGTTGATAGCCATAAACATAGACAGCTTCGCTTCCACGTTGAATGTAGAAAGCATTACCAGCTTTTGCGGTAACGGTACCGCGAACCATGACTTCTTGGTCAGCAGCAACTGTGCCAACTTTGATATCATGGATAGCCGTTTCGCCATCAGCAAGCGGATCATCCCATGGTCCGGTGTGTGGCGGCGCTGGTGGTTCACAGCTCGCAAGAGGAGCGATGACAAGCGCGGCTAATAACAATAAACTTTTTTTCATCGAATGTGACTCCTTTCTATAAGCTTTTTCGACAAGTTTATTAAGCGTTTTGAGTAATCCACATCATATCTTCTACTACGAGAAGAAGAACTTGTGGAGTTTCTCTTTGTGTATATTCATTCACATAAAGTGAACCAACACCAATGAGATCGAATGGACGATCTAAGAACCAAGTATAATCTCTAACTCTTAATCCGAATTCATCACGGAAAGCAACGTAAGATTGAATACGCATTTGAATGCTCACAGTTGTATCATCTTCATATAATGCGTCGCCTTCTTCATTAAATCCAGTAACGGTGCAAGGATGAAGTTCTAAAGTGAAAGCATCATCTTCACTAGGATTATCAGATTGAATTCCACCATAACCATCGTAAGCAACAAGAGTCGTATCAGATTGGACTAAAAGTGAACGATATTCTTCACTTACCATCTCTTGTGGAGAAACGACATCTGGAGTAATAGGTTCTCCCGTCTTATCTAAGACAACAGTGTCATTTTCTGTTGGGAAGGAAGCACTATAGGTGATGTCAGTAATTTGTAAATTACCCATGTAAGTAGCGACACGTCCTTTAACGAGCATTCTCCAACCTGGTTGGAAACCATAATTCTTATAGAAGCCAAAGACGAAGATGCCACGTTTAAATATTTCGCCATTTTCTTCGAATTCATCTTGAATGTAGAAGTCAGAATTATTATTTGTAAGACGAGAAATCGTTCCTTCTACTTCCACTCTCATCCCTTCGATAGATTCAGGATCATCTAAACCTTCGTAATAATCGTAGATTTCTTGAATCGTCATTTTAACGAATGCTTCATCTGGATCGAAGTTAGGATCTTCTTCACCCCAAATACGGCGTCCCATCTGTTGACCTTGTAAGTCAGCGAGAAGGAATACTTCGTGATACCTACATGTTTCATCGATACCTTTCGCCATCGAATAACATTGTTGAATGAGCCAAAGATTTAAATTCTTAAAATCATCTAAAGTAGGATTTTCTACATCGGTAACCCAAACGAAACCAAGTTCACGACCATTAGAATCAAGTTCAGCTGGTCCATAATTTTCAAATTGGGAAGATAAGACGATGTGCGTCGCACTTTCAAGTTTAGATTTAGTAAATTCAGCAGCAGCTTTACCCCAAGCTTGCACTCTTCCGGTCGATTCAGGTGTATCGATACCGACGAAACGTAATTTAATTTCGTTTCTTGTTTGACCCAATGGATAAAAGTGAGCAGTATCGCCATCGACTGAACGGCGTAAGGTAACTTCACCAACACCATCAGTTTTAAAATTGCGATTAGTGTAATCAACTGTCAATTTAGTTTCTTCGACATAGTCGACAGGAACGTCAAATTCCGCATAAGGATCATAATTTCCACAACTAGAAAGACTTGGAGTGATGACCCCTAATGCTAAGACGCCAAGGAAGAGAAGTTTTAATTTATTGTGCATGAATCTTCTCCTTTCTGATTAAAATGATAATTCAGTACGAGCGTTTTCGTATGCCGCTGAAACTGATTGCACACCAGTTAAAACGTTAGTAAGAATAGAACCCGCGACAGTACGAGCTTTATCGGAACCAACGAAAACAGCGGTATTGAAATAATCATTTTGCATCGTGGCAGTCGTACGAGCAACTTTACGGAAAATGGTATCGATTTCACCTTCTTCAGCTGGAGCAAGGTGAGCTTGATATTCTTCCGTATCGTAAGAAGAAATACGAACTGGTTCATAACCAGTTAAAGTAGCGTAACGAGCGCTATTTAAGGCATTCGTAATAAAACGATAGAATTGCCAAGCGATGCTAAGTTCTTGTTCATCGGCAGTATTAAAGAAGCAGATGGAAGGACCTTGTGTCACCGTACCTAAAGTATTAGGATTATCTGGATTTTGTTGTGGAATTTTTGCCACACCAATTTCGAATGGTCCTTGGTTATAGGAAGTTCCACCAGTGGAACCGATAGACATTAAGACTTTTTCTTCAGTAAACATTGAAGAAGTATAACCACCACCATTTGTTCCCTTAGTGATGAATTGGTGTTTATTAACAGAACCTTGTTCGATAGCACCAGTATCATAAATTGTTTTTAATTTTTGGACGAGAGCGCGAGATTCCGCACTATCGATAAATGGATAACGTTCTTGGAATGTATCCCCTTGGGCGGTGTAAGGAATACCCATTTGACGATGTAAAGTAATGAACATATTTTCATCGCTATCATAACCTAATGGGGCTTCAAAAGTAGAATCGCTCATATATTGTTCGTGGATAACTCTCGTAAGGTTGAACATAGCTGTCAAATCATTAGGATCATCATCATTGAACCATTTGGTAGGAACAGGCCAACCATTTTGGTCAAAGACTGTCTTATTATAGAATAAGACTTCCGCAGATTTTGCAAAAGGAACGCTATAAAGCCCTGGAGTGGAATAGGCTTGACCTTCTTTCCAATAAATTTCGATGAAATCATCTTCTCCAGAAACAGTTACTCCTTCTTCGACGTGGCTTCCATCACTCGCAGCAAAGCCAATTTCTGGATCATCGACATATTTTCCCATATCGACAACTTTACCTTGTTCTAGATAAGTTGCGACGTGGTCTGGATAACAAAATGCCATATCAGGATTCGTACCAGAAGGAATAGCCATTTTCATCTTTTCAAATAAGGCATCATAGTCACCACCTTGGTTAGAAGCTCTTATTTTATAGTCAGGATGAAGTTCTTCAAATTCCGCAATCATCGTATTGAGAAGTTGTTGCTTTTCTTGACCTAAAGTGTGCCAAAAGACCACTTCATTTGGATTATCTCCTGATCCACAGCCCACTAAAACACCAGCGCTTAGCATGACCATGAGAGTTAAGAATGGAATTTTTTTATTCATAAAAAATTCTCCTTTCTAAATAATATTTAAATTGAAATTATTAAGAATAAAGTTGACAAGAGGCATAGGCGACTGAGAAAGCCGTATCAACATCTTGAACGCCAGTTAAAACGTTCGTAATAATTGAACCTACTGCAACACGAGCTTGTGCTGAACCTTTGAAAACAGGTGAAGTGAAGTAATCATTATCCATCGTGGCAACGATGTTATGAACTTTCGATTGTAACCAGTTTTCAGAGTCTTTGGCGTATTCGACGCCATCTTCACCAATATTATTTAAGTGATTACTATATGCGGCATCTTGATAAGAAGAAATTCTTACAGGAGAATAGCCAGTATTCATCGCATATTTTGCGGTATTGACGTAATTTGTAATATGTTTGTAGAAAAGCCAACCATATTTAAGTTGATCTTCACTTGCGGTATTAAAGAAACAGAAAGATGGGCCTTGAGACATCGTTTTTGGAGTTTCAGGATTCCATTGTGGGACTTTAGCCACGCCTACTTCAAAGTTAGAAGAAACGTTATAACGAGTGCCACCGGTCGAACCGATGGACATATAAATCATTTCATCAGTGAACAAGGTTGAAGTATAAGAACCACCAGAAGTTCCACCAGTAGCAATATAGCCATTATCGTACCAGTTCTTCACAGTTCTAACCATATCTTTGGCTTGCGAATTTCCGCCATTCGCGCCGAATGGATAATGTTCATTTTCATCCATAGAAGTATAAGGAATACCGAGTTGTTCAGAGAAAGTGATATAAAGGTTATCATCACTATCGTAACCTAAAGCGCGGATACCATTTTTATCGCCACCCCATTGTTGACCTTGTTGGTTGATGACGATATCTTGAATACGTCTTGCAACGTAAGTGAATGAATTTGGATCATTTGGATCATCAGGATTATCCCAAATGGTTGGAGGTGTTAATTTATTCGCATCGAAGAATGTCTTATTATAGAACATGACTTCGGTAGATTTAGAGAATGGAACACTATAGATACCATCTGGATCGAAAGCGTATTGTGAACCTTCTTCCCAATAAGCATCGACGTAGTCATCCGCGCCAAATAAAGTGACACCATTTTCTTCATGACTTCCTTCGCTAGCTTCAAAGCCTAAAACTTCACCGTCGAACTCTTCCGTCGAATTGATATATGAAGTAAGGTCTATGACGAAACCTTCGTAGTCTGCGACGTGGTCAGGATAACAAATTGCCATCGTTGGGGTCGTATTAGCGGGGAATGATTTACTGATATCATCATGAATTTGGTCATAATCACTCTTATTGACGAGAGAAATATTGACGTTTGGATGTTCTTCATAGAAATCTTCGATCATGAGTTCAATCATTCTTCTATTCGCTTGGCCCCATGTATGCCAAACTGTTACGGTTGGACCGGTTCTAGTGGGACCGCCACAACCACTGACGCCACCGACGATTAAGCCGCCAGCAAGAAGAGATAACACAAGATAAGTTTTTTTCATAAATATCTCCTTTTTAAATTTATATATCTAAGGTCATTAACCTTTGATACCAGCTCTACCGACACCGCGCATAATATATTTTCTAAAGAAAATAAAGAGAAGTAATAATGGCACGGTAACAAGCACAGTTGCAGCCATTTGCAAGCCATATTGTGGATTACCGTCCGTCGCGGTGAAGGATGAACGTAAACCGTTCGAAATAAGTCGGAAATTCTCATTATCCGCCACTAAGTTTGGCCAGACATAAGAGTTCCAAGAACCCATTAATTTTAAGATGAAGATGGAAATTAAGGTCGGCATAGCAAGCGGAACCATAACTCTCCATAAATAATTCCAGTCGGACTTACCGTCCACTTTCGAAGCGAAGTAGAGTTCGTTTGGAATTTGTTTGAAATTTTGCCTTAATAAGTAGATGTAGAAAACACTAACCCAGAAAGGTACGATCATAGCAGCGAAGACACCGACAGCGTTATCTTCACCTAACATACCGAGGTTAGCGACGGTGATGTAGTTAGTAATAACCATCATTTCACCTGGGATCATCATCGTCATCAAGAAGATGGTGAATAATGTATCTTTTCCTCTAAATTCAAGACGAGCGAAGGCAAAAGCGGCAAAGATGGTCGTAATTAACGTCCCAATCGTCGAAATGATACCGACGATTAAAGTATTACCTAAATACAATGGGAAGTTAAATCTTCCAAGACAGTCCGCATAATTTGACCACATGATAATTTGAGGCCAGAAAGTTTGAGTAGTCGCACGAATTTCAGTATCAGTCTTCAAAGAGGTGATGATCATCCAATAGAATGGAAGAATGATAACTAAAGCCATGACGACTAAGAAAGCATAAACTAAGATAGTCGAGATAATTTTTAATACTTTATCTCTTTTTTCGATCGTTTCGACCGAAGAATTAGAAACGCGAATGACGAGTTTAAGTTTTTTCGTATCGACACTCGCAGAGCCTTTCATCGCCCCTGTATCTTCGACGAAAGTTTCTTGTTTTTTTCTTTTAAAAGGTAAGACAGCCATGTGAGTACCTCCTAATAATGGACTCTCGTCTTCGAAACCTTAAATTGAATTAAGGTAAAGATAAGAATGACGATAAAAAGCATGAGCGCAGCTGCAGAAGCATAATGCGTCTGATTAGCAGCAATGGAATCGTAGATGTAATAAACGATCGTGTACATATTTCTATAACCAGCTTCACCTGACGTACCAGATTTACCAATTAAACCGACGACGGATGAATATTCTTTAAATGAACCGATGAATGAGGTGATCATAATGTAAAGAATTTGTGGTGAAAGTAAAGGCACAGTCACATTCATCAATGTTTTAAATTTACCAGCAGCATCTAGCTGCGCAGCTTGATAATATTGTTTATCAATATTTTGTAAGCCGCTTAAAAATATCAATATCTTATAAGGTAATGCGTGCCATACGATATACACGCATAATGCAAACATCGCGTTAGCGGTAGGTGCACCATTATTGATCCAATAGGTACCCATCGTACCAAAGGCATAGTTCCATAAACCATTCGATTCAAAGATGACAGCGAACACCATGCCAACCGCGATAGCGTTAGTGACGTAAGGCATGAAGAAGATCGTTTGAAGGACTGATTTCACCCAACGGATAGAATTTAGCCCAACAGCGATCAGTAATGCGATGATGATGGAAAGCGGCACCGTCACGATGACGATGATGAAAGTATTAGGAATAGCGTATTGGATGACGTCAGTTAAATAAGAAACTGTGCCACCACTTTCCACGCCTTTAAGACCTAAGACGAAAGCGAAGTTATCAAATGTAAAACCGCTCGACGCCCCTGTCGTATAATCATAATCAGCCAAGAAAGAAATACCAATCGTATTGATGAGCGGGTAAAAAGTAAAGACCGCCATCAAGATGATGACTGGCGCTAGATAGAGCCATGCTTTCCAGTTATTTTTCTTTTCCAAAATTAAATGACCCTTTCCTCAGTATCTTTCAAGAACACGAAACATTTATTCGGCTTCACTCCGACAGCAAGTGGACCGACATTCACTTTCGTATCAGCGTCAAGAATAGCTTTGAAGGAAGGCTTGATACTTTCTTTGTGCGAACCGACTAAAGAAATATCGCGTCCCATCGTTTCGATCATATCAACATTAATATTGAAGATGTGATCTTTTTTATCAGCAGGAACGAGGAATCCTTCTGGACGAATTCCGACGTAAACGTCTTGTTCTTCTAAATCTTTTGGTAGATCTTCACGGATGACATCATCACCGATTGTAAGAACACCTTTTTTCACGTGACCATTAAACATATTAATTGGTGGCGTTCCTAAGAATTGCGCTACGAACATGTTCTTTGGATCATTATAAACTTCTTGTGGATGGTCTCTTTGTTGCTCGACACCAAGCTTCATGACGACGATTTCATCAGAAATTGACATCGCTTCTTCTTGGTCGTGCGTAACAAAGATTGTCGTAATACCAGTATCTCTTTGTAGACGTTTAATTTCTTCACGTGTTTGAAGACGTAATCTTGCGTCTAAGTTCGATAATGGTTCGTCAAGCAATAACACTCTTGGGCGCTTCACTAACGCACGTGCGATAGCGACTCTTTGTTGTTGACCACCTGATAATTGATTAGGCTTACGTGTCAAATATTGTTCGATTTGAACAAGTTTAGCCGTCTCACGGATAAGTTTATCCATTTCAATCTTTGTCAAATGTCTCTTACGTGTGACGTAAAGTTGTACGCCTTTTTCATCCAAGATAGGTTCACCAGCGATATGCGAACAATCGAATTTAAGAATTTCATCTTTCTTCGTATAAGGATTGTGCACCTTATCGCCTTTATAATGCGTTGGTGTTTCAGTTGGAAGAGCTTTAACGTGTTTACGATAGAACGCTAAAATCTTTTTACCCTTCTCATCTTTAACTGGCTCTTCCACTAAAAGATTCGTTAGAGGGAAAGCAATGTTTTTGTAGACCGTCATATGTGGATAAAGGGCGTAGTTTTGGAACACTAAGCCAATACCTCTTTTTTCCGGTGATAGACGAGTCACGTCTTCGTCGCCAAACCAAATTTCACCACTCGTGGGTTCAAGTAGACCGGCGATCATATAAAGGGTCGTAGATTTACCACAACCTGAAGGACCTAAAAGCCCAATAAGTTTCCCATCCGGGATGACAATATCAAGATTATCGACCGCGCGAGTATCTGGAATATTTTTCTTCGGATTGCCTGGGAAGACCTTAGTAAGATTCACTAATCTTATTTCCATAGGTATCTCCTTTTCACAATTAAATTATAATTACAACTAAATTGTTTTACAAACTTAATTTATTTAAACCGCTCATCTTAGCACTTCACGATGGTGAGTGAAAACCTAAATTATTTACGATAGAACACATCTTTTGGCTTCACATCGAAATTACGCTTATGCTTTTCTTCGCCTTGATATTCATCGATGGACTTATAGATATTATAAGTAGAAACGTCTACGACGTAAGTATTAGCTAAATAATCATGTAACGATGTTCCAGTTTTCGAAAATGCGACCATGGAAAAAGAAATGATCAAAGGAACGCCAACAGTTAATAAAGAAAGAACAATTTCTAAGAAGAAAAAGAGAAGAAATCTCACTAAAGTTTTTTTATTATTCGGTCTTAAACCATCCGCATTTATGGCCCCTAACTTAAATATTTTCTTGCCTAACGTTTGCCTATTTTTCTTAAAGATGAATGGGAACATTAGATAGAAAATAGATCCGCCAATAACAATAGCAATCGATATCATTCCAATATGAGTCCAAGTGATGACTCGACTCGAACTAAGCAAAATACTATCTTGATAAAGATAGCCTAAAGCTTCATCCACCGCGGATTGATAAAATTCCCACATTTCATCTTGACTTCTTGCCCCATTAGGGACAATTTGACCGGTTTCACTATAGACAAAATAATAGGAAGTTTGTTCCCCTTCAGGTATTTTTTGTTCGATGTAAGTATCTAGACCCTTCGTCACTTCTAAAAAAGTATCCATTTGATAAAAATTAGTTAACGTTTGTTCGATGTAACTATTAGCTTCTTCAGTCACTTGTAATTTTTTATCACTATTTTCCGCTTGAGCGATTTCATGACGGTAATAATCGCTTACTAAAGTCGAATCATTTTGTTCATAAAAATCAGAAAACAAACCACTTTCTGCTTTTCTTTCCGTAAAAGTTTCAACATTTGCGATGTAACTTGGGAAAGTTAGAGGCAAAAAAGATAAAGCGTAACTGTAAAGTAAGTAAGTAAAAACACCAAAAAGAACCATATCAAATAAAGCAGAAAGCACTCTTCTAGAAAAAGAAGCTTTTTGATATTCAATTTCTAAAACATTCTCGTCGTTTTCTTCTAATTGCACATCATTTTTTCTTTTCGCCATGAATGATACCTCCTTCCGCTTGAAGCTTTTCTTCTTCCACCATCTTCAAATAATCTTCTTTTTCTTGTCTCGAATTAAAGATATTTGATTGTTCTATAATGACCACTTCCGTATGCGCCGCTAAATCTTCTAAATCAAGATGAGATTTATTACATAAAGTAATAACAGAAGACACTAAGCCAAGTAGGAATGAAATGAATAAAAGGCTAGCAAAATTCATCGTCCACCCGAACAAAGAAATAAACGGTAAGGACCAAACATCGAACACTCCGACGACGAATAGAGGCATGAAAGATAAAGCGCCTAATTGGATGATATATTTGACGAGAAAACGAATGATAGTTTGATATTTAGCCACTCGGTAACCAAAACGATCCACTACTCCTAATTTAAGTATTTTTTTCGCTAAAGTTTGACCGTCTTTAAAGATGAGAGGTAAAACTAAATATAAAACTACACTTGCGATAGAATAAGCGAAGATAGAAGGAATAGCAAATATCCAATCTTTTGCACTTTCTAACGATAAATAAGTTTGATAACTTTCTTTATATTGCGGTTGATAATGCTCTAAATCATACGTCGCTTGAGCGTAATTTTCGAGCACTAAATTTTCCATTAAATCGTGACAATTCAAAGCTTCACTCGTTTGAGAACCTTCTAAATAAGAAGATAAATATCTTCTTGCTTCATCTTTTAAAACGCCTATTTTACTTTTATCAACTTGACCTTGTTCATCTAATTGATAAGTAAATAAACTAGAATATTTTTCCTCTTCAATTTTTAAAATTTTAGTGTTGAAAGTAGAAACATTCATCTCCACATAAAATTCATCATTTATTTCAAACTGCGGTAAATATTCAAAGTAGAAAAAATAGAAAATATCATCGCTTAAATTAGATTCATCTTTCACTTTATTTTTGATGTAAGTATCAATTATGACATCCATCAAGTAAGTATCGCCTTGAGTGATTTCTTCTGCATCCATCGGAATAAGATGTGCATCTTTAGAAATTTGAAGCATCTCGCTTTGTCTTTCTTGAATTTCAATTTCTTTTCCATCGAGATCTGTCACGCTCGCAGTGATAGGAAAAGCAATCGTATAAAGGATGATGCCAAAGACGATCAAAATGACGAAATCGGAAATAAAACATAAAAAACGTATTAAATTTTTCGCATTCGTGACGTCGCTAAAAACATTTTCTTTATCGTATGAATTTTTAACTCTATTCTTTTTTTCATTCATATTACTTCGCTTATTATAAAGTATTTCTTTATAGATAGAAAGAAAATCAAAAAAAGCCCTCCCGAAGGAGAGCTTAATTAAATAAGTAATATCTTAATTATTTTAAGATTTCGTTAACGGTACCAGCACCGACGGTACGACCACCTTCACGGATGGAGAATTTGGTACCTTTTTCGATAGCGACTGGGTGGATAAGTTCGACGGTTAATTCGGCGTTATCACCTGGCATGACCATGTCGACACCTTGTGGAAGAGTGATGACACCAGTAATGTCGGTCGTACGGAAGTAGAATTGTGGACGATAGTTGCTTAAGAATGCAGTGTGACGACCACCTTCATCTTTCGTTAAGACGTAGACGCTAGCTTTGAATTTGGTGTGTGGAGTAACGGTTCCAGGTTTAGCAAGAACTTGGCCACGGATAACTTGATCACGGGTAATACCGCGGAGTAAGCAGCCAACGTTATCGCCACTCATTGCGGAATCGAGAAGTTTACGGAACATTTCGATACCAGTAACGACAGTCTTTTGGGTTGGTTTGATACCGACGATTTCGACTTCGTCGTTAAGTTTTAACATACCACGTTCGACACGGCCTGTGACGACTGTACCACGACCAGTGATGGTGAGGACGTCTTCGATAGCGAGTAAGAATGGCTTATCGAGGTCACGGACAGGATCAGGAATGTAGCTATCGACTGCATCCATAAGTTCAAGAATTGCTTTATCTGCACCTGGTTTTTCATCGAGTGCATCGCGAGCGGAACCACGAATGACAGGAATTTCATCACCTGGGAAGCCGTAGCTTGTGAGTAATTCACGGACATCCATTTCGACGATATCAAGTAATTCAGGATCATCCACTAAGTCAGTCTTGTTGATGAAGACGACGATGTAAGGAACACCAACTTGACGAGCAAGTAAGATGTGTTCACGAGTTTGTGGCATGACGCCATCAGTGCCAGCGACGACGAGAATTGCACCATCCATTTGAGCCGCGCCGGTAATCATGTTCTTGACGTAGTCAGCGTGCCCTGGGCAGTCGACGTGAGCGTAGTGACGCTTCGCGGTTTCGTATTCGATGTGCGCAGTGTTAATCGTGATACCGCGTTGTTTTTCTTCTGGGGCAGCGTCAATTTGGTCGTAACCAGTTTTCTTGGCCCCACCTTGTTTGGCTAAGACGGTCGTGATAGCCGCGGTAAGGGTGGTTTTACCGTGGTCGACGTGACCAATCGTACCAATGTTAACGTGAGTCTTATTTCTTTCAAATTTTTGTTTTGCCATATTTGTATAGCCTCCTTGAATTCAGTTTAAGAAACAATCCAGTTTCTAAATTGTAGCCTATTTTTTGTTTTAAAGCAATATCCTAGATATTACTTCCCACCAGTGGCTTTCTTAATGATCGCTTCAGCCACGTGACGTGGACATTCACCATAGTGATCAAATTGCATAGTGTAGTTGCCACGTCCTTGGGTGAAGGAACGTAAATCTGTGACGTAGCCAAACATTTCCGCTAGTGGCACGTCAGCTTCGACAATCTTGGCGTTACCGCGTTGCGATTCGCCTGTCATTTGACCACGACGACGAGAGATGTCGCCGATGACGTCACCATAATATTGTTCTGGGACTGTCACTTCTACTTTCATAATTGGTTCTAAGATGACAGGTTGACATTTTTTCGCCGCTTCTTTAAGCGCCATAGATGCCGCGATTTTATAAGCAGCTTCCGAAGAGTCGACATCGTGATAGGAACCATCGAATAAAGTCGCTTTAATATCGATGACTGGATAACCTGCTACTAAACCACGTTCGCAAGCATCCTTCAAGCCATCGCATGTAGGCTTAATATATTCTTTTGGCACTGCGCCACCGACGACGGCGTCGACGAATTCGAAGCCTTTGCCTGGGTTAGGTTCAAAGCGAATCCAAACGTGACCGTATTGACCACGACCACCAGATTGACGAATGTATTTACCTTCACATTCACCACTCGCTTTGATCGTTTCTCTATAGCCCACTTGTGGGGCACCGACATTGACTTGGACGTTGAATTCACGGCGGAGACGGTCGACGATGATGTCGAGATGCAATTCACCGACACCAGCGATGATCATTTGACCTGTTTCCGCGTTCGTATGAACTTTGAACGTCGGGTCTTCTTCGGCGAGTTTTAATAAGGCGATGTTCATCTTTTCTTGATCAGCTTTAGTCTTCGGTTCCACTGCTTCTTCGATGACAGGTTCAGGGAAGACCATCTGTTCTAAGACGATAACTTTTCTTTCATCGCACAAAGTATCGCCAGTCGTCGTATTTTTAAAGCCGACGACCGCACCGATATCACCACTATAAAGACAAGGTACTTCTTGACGGTGATTAGAGTGCATGAGAACTAAACGACCAACTCTTTCTTTGACACCGCGTGTCGAGTTAAGGACGTAAGAACCACTGTTCATCACACCACTATAAATTCTTACGTAAGCAAGACGTCCGACGAATGGGTCTGTGGCAATCTTGAAAGCAAGAGCCGCAAGAGGCGCACTATCGTCTGGAGGACAGCTTACTTCGTTACCTTTTTCATCAGTTCCTTTTTGAGGAATGATGTCAAGTGGACTTGGAAGGTAATCGATGACACCATCCATAAGTAATCTAATACCTTTATCTTTGTAAGCTGAACCGCAGAAAACTGGGAAGAATTCACCGGTTAAAACAGCTTTACGGATGATCGTTTTAATTTCTTCGACGCTTGGATCTTCACCCTCTAAAACTTTGAGCATGAAATCATCGTCGAAAGCGGCTAAAGCCTCAATTAATGTTTGATGTAATTGTTCGACTTTATCCTTATATTCTTCAGGAATATCAATTTTCGTTGGAAGAGCGGTTATATCTTTAGGATTATATAACCAGGCTTCACGTTTGATGATATCGATAATACCTTTGAAATTAGATTCGATACCAATTGGATACTGCACAGCACAAGCATTCGCCGCAAGACGAGAATGAAGCGTTTCGACACACATATCGAAATCCGCACCAGTCGCATCTAATTTATTGACGAAAACAATACGAGGCACGCCATATTTTGAACCTTGTCTCCAAACTGTTTCAGTTTGTGGTTCAACACCATTTTTACCATCGAGAACTGTGACCGCACCATCTAGGACACGAAGTGAACGTTCCACTTCTACTGTGAAGTCGACGTGCCCAGGAGTGTCGATAATATTGATACGGTGATTATTCCAGAAAGTGGTCGTCGCGGCGGAAGTAATAGTAATACCTCTTTCTTGTTCTTGGACCATCCAGTCCATCGTCGCTTCACCTTCGTGGACTTCACCAATCTTATGAATCTTACCGGTATAAAATAAGATACGTTCGGTCGTCGTCGTCTTACCGGCATCGATGTGGGCCATGATACCGATATTACGTGTATGTTTTAAATCGTATTCACGAGCCATAAATTACACCTCGTGATATTACCAGCGGTAATGAGCGTAAGCTTTATTCGCTTCAGCCATTCTCGTCGTATCTTCTCTTTTCTTGACGGAGGCACCTGTCCCATTCGCTGCATCGATAATTTCATTCGCTAAGCGATCATCCATCGATTTTTCATTTCTTAAACGCGAATAAGAGACGAGCCATCTAAGACCAAGAGTAACTTTACGTTCGCTCGATACTTCGATTGGAACTTGATAATTCGTCGCACCGATACGTCTAGCCTTAAGTTCGACTGTTGGCATAATGTTGTTGATAGCCGTCGCAAAGACGTCCATCGCTGGCTTACCAGTTTTTTCTTCCACTTTCTTGAAAGCTTCGTATAAGATCGTTTGAGCCGTTCCTTTTTTACCATCGACCATGAGACGATTGATGAGACGAGTCACAAGTTTTGAATGGTATACGGGATCTGGTAAAACATCCCTTTTAGATACACTACCTTTTCTTGGCATAAATCATATTCTCCTTCCCATTAATTATTGTCTTTTGGTTTCTTCGTGCCATATAGACTACGACCTTGACGACGGGCTTCGATGCCAGCGCAGTCTAAGGTACCACGAATGATGTGATAACGCACACCTGGTAAGTCTTTGACACGGCCACCACGAATCATGACTGTAGAGTGGTCTTGTAAGTTATGGCCTTCACCACCGATATAGGCAGTGACTTCATAGCCGTTAGATAATCTCACACGAGCGTATTTACGCATAGCGGAGTTTGGTTTTTTAGGAGTCATGACACCGACACGGGTGCAAACCCCTCTTTTTTGCGCCGCATTTTGACTTAATTCTTTTTTCTTAAGCGAGTTCCAACGCTTATTTAATGCCGGCGCTTTCGACTTTCCGGTAACTTTCGTACGGGAATGTCTTACTAATTGATTGATTGTTGGCATATTTCGTTTCCTTTCAACTCATATATTTTGTGTACACAATACCGGGTGTATCAATGACCTCTTTTAAAAAAGGTTCGCACCCTTATCGGACACACCGATAGTAATGTTACACTAAGGAGCAAGGTGATGCAAGTAAAAAATAACAAAATGTATTTATTAATAAATAGTAATTAAAGAACGCATAAATAAATGCTTAAAAAATGTAAGATGATACCAACCAAGATAAAGAAGTGAAAAATAGTATGCCACCATAAAGATTGACGTTTTCCTATGCCATATAAAGCCGCGCCAATAAAGAAAGAGACTCCACCAAAAGTTAGATATAAAAATCCATCTAAGCCTAAAGCTTGATAAATACCAGTAATATTTAAAATAATTGCGCCACCACCGACGAGATACATGATCATCGATAAAATTTCAAATTTCACCATGTTGATGCTAGAGAAAGTTACACCAACAATAAGACAAGTATAACTAATTGCAAAAATAAGATAACCACTCCACCATGTATTAGGAATGTTCCATAATAAAGCTTCATGTTCGATCATTCCAACTAAACAGAAAGGAGCGTAACTTCCAGCCACGAGAAGATAAACCATCGCATGATCGATAATGCGCATAACTTTTTTACCTTTATTCTTTTTAAGCGCGTGATAAATACATGAAATAGTCATACAAACGATAATGGAAACACTATAGAAAATAGAAGTAACAGTTTTAACAATATACATCGTATCGTAAACGATATGAGGTTCATAAGGATAAATACCATTAATCTTTAGCAAAGTCAAAATGAGAACGAGTATGCCAAAAATAGCCCCGAGGCCGTGACTAATCGAGTTCCATAATTCTTGTGCTAAGGTGTAATTGGCGTGTTGAAGTTTAGCTAATTTCATGCATAAACTTTATAAGTTTTTTAACTAAGATACAAGCAAAATAATAATTTATTTTGTCGTAATTTTTATCGTCGCGTCAAAATTATTTATGTCTTCAATGCTAATTGTAAAATTAAGTGCACTTCCATCGTAAAATGTAAAATCTTCAAAAGTCGTCGAACCAAAATCATCACCTTCTAAAAATAAAGAAGAATTATCAAACGTTCCCCCTCCATTTAAGAAACGATTAGATTCGTTATGTTCTAAAAGAAGATAAAGCGGATGAGTGAAAGAATTATTATCGTACATTAAATCTAACCAATACGCATTATCGTTAGGCACGTAACTATCATCTAAGGCATGAAGTAAATTCATCGAACCAGCACCTGTGACGTGATAATACGCCAAAGATGCATCGACGTGATATATTTTAATACCAGGAAGTTTAGGCAAAGATGCCGTTTCAACTTCACCATTAGGATTAGTGAATGAGATGTAAGAAGAAGGATAATTAAATCCGCTTGGGAAATAATATTCAATCAATAAATATTCATCGAACATCGAACCATTCCACCCACGTGGATGAGGAATTAAAATGACGTCACCTGTTTGAGTCAATGGGCGAATCTTAATCGTCGCGTTACCGGTGACGACATAAGGTCTAGTCCAATTTAATAAAATTTTTGTCAAAGCACTATGATCACCAATCGAATAATCCATCATTTCAAGCCTTCCGGTCGGAGTAGTGAGACCATCATTTGTGTTGTAATAATCTGGTAGACCGAAAAGGTGACCAGTTTCGTGTACGAGCACATGCGTATCTGCGTAGCCGATATCGACATTTAATTGAAAATAACTAGTCCAAGAAAAATTCCCTATCAAATCCCCGCTATTTTGGAAAGTTGTAAAAGCCCAGAAGATCGAATCATCATCTTGATTAGGGTCGATGACAGGCGCAGAATAAATAAGATATAAAGCATCGACTCTTCCATCATTATTTTGATCAAAGTAGGCTTTATCTTGAGGAAATTTATTAAAATAATCTTCTACTGCTTCTTTTGCGATATTATACGTTTCCGCTCGTGAAGAACTTTTTAGTTGCTCATAAGTTTTACTAGGTGTAAAAACATCTGCGACTTTTCCAGTTAAAGAAAACTTACCGTAACTTGTGCGATTATAAAAACTGGCAACGCTTTCCCAACTCGTCGCTTCGCTTTTACCAAAGAAAGCATTTTCTAAATTAGTTATGACTTTTTGATTTCTGACGTTTGCCGCACTAAAAGGTTTATCTTTAAAATTGATTGGGATGACAAGCATCGTCCTAGATTGATCATTTTCATTCGTGCTAATTAAAGAGCTACGCCAATAGGCTGAAGTACGCGTAGCGAACATTTCATCATAAGTCGTAATTTCTTTCCAGGATTTCGTATAGCAATCATAATAAGGAAGCGAACTATAACTCGCAGGTTTATAGTAACCTTCGCCTTGCACTTCTTCATAATTATCTTCATCAAAATATAAACGGACGTAAGGAACGAAACGTTCCAAACCTAAAAAGTGACAACCGCTAGAAGCGATAAAAAGTAAAGATAAAGATAAAAATCCAAGACGGGAATATTTCATATTTAATTAAGCATTAAAACTAATATTTGCAAGACAATTCGTATTCCAATCCGCACTCCAAGATGAAGTTATAGATTGTTGACAATTAAAAGTAATATTTGTTGAAGCAGTTAAACCACTAAAAGCATAACCACCAACGTAACCAACTTCAGCGAAAGTTAATGAAACTACATTAGCTATATTAGCGAATGCATAAGATCCAATTGAATCTAGTGATAAAGAACTTAAATCTAACGAAGTAAGATTAGAATCGTAGAAAGCGTATTCTCCAATGATTTTTAAAGAAAGTGGAAGAGAAATACTTTTAAGATTAGAAGAAGCAAACGCTGAAGAAGGAAGTTCTTCGATATGAAGCATACTTAAATCCACTTCTTCCATCTTAGAGCCGTAGAATGCATATTCTTCAATGGATGTAACGTTAGAAGAAAGAGAAGTAAAATCTACACTAGTCTTACCAGCTGGAACAGCGATAAGAGTTGATAAATCTTTAGAAAAAAGCATACCATCTTGAACAGCAAAATAAGCATTTTCAGCATCGATACTAAAAGCTTCTAATGCGGTTAAATTTAAGAAGGCAGTTGAGGCAATGTACATAAGATTTTTATTTAAATTAATAGCGTTTAAGGCATCATTATTAGCAAAAGCATAATCACCAATTGAACCTAGAGAAGTTGGTAAAGTAACACTTGTTAAAGCGTTGCAATTATAAAAAGCATAAGCTCCAATAGTTTGAATATTAGGAGCAAAATTAATTTGCACTAAGGAAGTGCAATTATAAAAACTACGCGCGCCAATACTAACGAGAGTCGTGTTCGTATTGAAACCAGCTAAATTCGTTAAAGAGGTGCAATTATAAAAAGCCGCTTCGCCAATTTCAATGATTGCATCACTAAAAGTAAAGCTTCTCAAAGAAGTGCAACCAGAGAAAGCGTTCGCAGGAATAGAAGTATAATATAAGCCCAAATCCATATTGATGACGAAAGGATAGACAAATTCTTCTAACGCTACGCAATTAAGGAAAGCCCCATCACCGATAGTGATAGAAGAATTAGAAGCAAAAGTAACTTCGCTTAAGGAACGACAATTAGCGAAAGCATTCATTTCAATGTTCAGTAAAGAAGCTGGCAAAGTAATCGATTCAATCGAGGAACCACTGAAAGCATCACTCATTATATCAATGACTCCTTCTTCTACCGTCACATTTTTAACTGTGTCATTGCCTTCTAAACAGAAAGTTTCGATAATCGTTACAGGATGAAGTCCATTCGTACCATCATCATATTCGCCTAGAATAGTAATAGATTCATCATCCCCACCATAAGCGGTAAAAGAGTAAGTTTGAGTTTCAGAATTATAAGTATAATTAAATTCGCTTCCTGTATCTATTTCTTCTTCTTGACCACAGCCACTTAGTAAAGCGATACTTAGTAATGGAATTAAGATTAGTGTTTTTGCTTTCATAATTTTCACCTGCCAACGTAATGATAATATAATATACACTTATTTTTAATTATCAATTAAATTTTATTTGTGGTCATAAAAAGGCAATACTTATTTCAAACAAATTGCAATTTTAAAAACGAACAATTTATTCTTCTTCTTGTCCAACTTTTTGGCAGATAATCTTTTTCACTGTGTGATGTTTACCTAAAGCTAGAACTTTCATCTTCACATCTTGGAACATAACTTCATCGCCCCTATTTGCAAACTTATCATCTAATAGTTCGATGATGAAACCACCAATAGTGACATATTCTGTATCGAGTTCTTCATAATCGATATCAAATAAAGTGCAGAAATCTTCAAGATTCATCCCACCATCGACGATGTAACTACCATCATTTCTTTCGATGTAAGGTTCGTCTTTATCATCCGTTTCATCCCAAATCTCACCGACGATTTCTTCGATGATATCTTCTCTAGTAATTAAACCTTCCGTTCCACCATATTCATCTAAGATAATAGCGATATGTTCATGCTCTTTTTTAAAATAATTTAAAACGTCATTAATTTCGGTCGTACGTGGGAAAAATTGAATATGTTCGATAATATCGCTTATATCATTCGTCCTTCCTTCTAATTTTAAGCGAATCAAAGCTTTAGAACGAACGTAACCAATGATGTTATCAATCGTTTCATCGTAAACTGGAATACGCGAATAATTAAAAGTTTTTGGACTTTCTAAAATATCATCTAAACTATCGTTCTTATCGATAGCGTATATTTTCGCACGCGGAGTCATAATTTCATAAGTTTCAGTCGAAGCATAATCGATTGTACCTCTTAAAAGTTCAGCTTTATCTTCATCAATTAAGCCTTCTTCTTCCCCTTCATCGATCATTTCATGTAATTCATCATCGCTAATCTTGATATCTCTAACGTTCTTAGTAATAGGATAAGTCACTAAACTTCCAAAGCCACCTACTAAGAAAGTGATAGGAATAGTGACGTAATAACAAATGGTAATAAGTGCGCTATAAAAATTTGCGAACTTATAGTTATAAATTTTACCGATTGACTTAGCGATAATTTCTCCAACCGTAATTTTCATCACCAAGACGATTAAAGAAGCAGCAAGACCGAAAGTATTGGTAATTTTTGGATCATAAATCCCCATAAATTCCGTCGCTAATAAGACACCACACATCGTGGCAATCGTATCTAAAGCCGCATTAATTGTGTCGTTAAAAAGTAAAATAGTTGAGATTGTTTTATCATAATTTTTCGTAAGTTTTTCCGCTCTCCTTAAATTGTTAGATGGATGCGCATTTAGTCTTTTTAAAATACGATCATGCGAAACGCTACCGTAAGCCATATCCGCACTCGAATAGATAAAAGATAGGAAAAGTAAGACAAATATTAAAGCAATATATACCCAAAATAAAGCCATAATCTTACTTCACCCCTTTCTTCATTTGATAAATCGATTCAAGGTGAGTTGTTCCCCCCACTAATTCATCTAAAATATCTTCCATCGTCACCATGCCAAGAAGGGCATCGTTTTCATCTTTTACTAGACCAATATGTAATTTTTCTTCATTTAAACGATCAAAAATTTCATTCACTTTTGCGTCTTTAGAAAAATAAATTGGAGGTAAAAGAATAGAACGAATATCGAGATGAGGATCTTCGTTATATTCTTTGAAGTACGTATTGACACTTAAGATGCCGATGATGTTATCTTTATCTTCATCATAGATAGGAAAACGAGAAAATTTTGAAGACATAATAAGACTATTAAGTGTCGTATTAGTCAAATCATTAATGTCAAAAGAAACAATTTTATCTTTAGGAGTTAAAACTTGTTCCACTTTAATTTGATCGAAGATAAACGCTCTATCGAACATCTTCATTTCTTCAGGCTTAAATAATTGTTCTTCTTCATTATTAATATTTTCATCCGTTACAGCTTCATCAGCCTTCTCGATAAAATCTTCTTTCGTGAGCACGTTCTCGTCTTTAATTTTAAACATTTTATGGACGAGTTTTAAAATACCCTTAAATAAAATAATAATTGGAAAAAGAATAATAGAAAAAATAAAATCAGGCCACGCTAAGATGTAGACCATCTTATTAGGAATAGCTTTGGATAAAATTTTAGGACAAGTATCAGCAATGATGTAAACCGCAAAAGCGACGACGACTGTCGAAAGGACAACTTCAATAGCGTCACCCCACCCATTCGCATTACAAATGTTATAGAACAAAATAGCAGAAATTGTCGAAATCAAAGTTTGAACAATGTTATTGCCGACGAGAACACTTACTAAAGTAGATTCAAATTTTTCAGTTAGTCGAACGATAATTTTAGGAGTGATTTTTCCTTCATCCGCTAAAACTTTAAAGTGATATTTATTACAATTGGAAAAAGCATTTTCAGATGCGGAAAATAAAGCCGAAATAATTAAAAGGATGGCTACTACAAGCCAAGAAGCCCAAAAGGGCATGCCGAAAGCGCCTAGCAATTCGTTGCTACTCAGCGGATCTGTGGTGCTATCGGAAACTAAACTTAATAAATTCATAGCGGGCTTAATTATATAGAATAGTTAAATTCGTTGTCAAGAAATTCTATTTTTGTATCTTAATCTTTTACTTAGTAAAAAATTAGATAAAAAAAGCCCTAGACTTTCATCTAGAGCTCATTTGATATATTAGTGATATTTATTCAGCGTAAGCGAATGTAACCGTCGCTACACCATTTTCGATGGCATCGATCGTGAAGGTCCAGCCGAATTCATCACCGCTATTCATCTTGAAATCTTTGAACGTTCTTACTCCGAAACTATCACCGGCTTGGAATAAAGTATCGTTAGTAGCGTGTCCGCCAGTAATGAAAGTATTATTGCCGCTAGATTCAAGTAAGTGAATAAGTTTAAATTCTGAATTAGCAGAACTTCTAGAAGCGGTATTGCTCGCTACGATTTGAGTACGTTGACGGTTACCCATCGATAAAGCAGTCGTATAACGAGTAAAGACATAAGAACTAGAAGTATCATTATATGAGAATAGACCAAATCTTGAATCGATGTGATAAACTTTCACGCCAACTTCTGTATAAAGAAGAGGATAAATGCCATTTAAAGATTCAGTAGAATCAACTTCGTTTAATCCATCTGGTGTATAAAGTTCAAGTAAGATGTATTCATCAAGCGGAGTGTTACGATATTCTTGACCACGTGCTTTCACTAAGATTGCTACGCCATCTTTACCACTTTGCATCGAATTTAAGGTATAAGTACCAGGTTCATCGACGACAGTTGGGCTAATCCACTGTGATAACATTTTCGAATAAGCGTTATGATCACCTAAGTTATGATCCATCATATCGAGCCAGCCAGCGGCATACCAGTCGCCACTATCATAAGTATAATAATCTTCGTAAGCACATAAAGCATGACCATGTTCATGGATGACGGTGTGAGTGTCAAGTCTTACGCCTGGAGTGGCGATAAGTCTAGTTAATTCAGCTTCGTCACTTGGATCATTCCAATTGAGAGAAACGAAAGTGTGATCATCATTATAATAACCTTCATAATATAGTTGGTCCCAACTCATCCACACGAAACGATATCTTTGTGGAGCGTATTTGCTTGGTAAACCATCATAAGCAACATCCGCACCAGTTTCAAGCCATGGAGCTTGATAGAAATCACTATGAGTGAAAGCCCAGAATGTTTCTTGATAAGCTGCAGATAAATTTGAACCCATATTAGGATAAGAGTGACAAGAATAAATCATCGAAATACAATCGATGAGACCATCGTTGTTCTTATCGTATTTCATCGCCCATTCGTAACCTTCTTCGGTAATGTAACCATAATCGGTAATACCAGTTTTCTCACGATAGAAATCACGTAAAATTCTAAATGGGGCAGAACCACTTTGACCGTTATTATAATCATCTTCAAAGATCTTAGCGAGTTGATCAACTGTTAAACCACAATTCCACCACGTATCATTTACTTCACCGGTAATGTGCATTTGACCATAACTTGATTTTTCGTAGTACGAAGCAAGCGATTCAGTTAAAGCTGGATTAGTTTCAGGATCACCAAAGAAAGCTTGTTCAATTTGTTCAAGTTGATAATCAGCACCACCAGGAAGAGCACTCGCTGGTGCGTCAGTGAATTCAACTGGTAAGACAAAAACTGCTACTTCGCCTACCGTCGCTGGATCACCAGAGATGTAAGTCGTAGTGTAAGTTTCAAGACCATCCGAGTTGATGTAGAAGTCTTTAGAAGCCATATAGTTACTAGCGATATTTAAATCATCGTAAGTGATGCCTTCATCTGGTGGTAATGGTTCTGGACCACCACAAGAGACAAGTAACATCGCACCTAAAGATAAAGCAAAGGCTGCATAACTTAATTTTGCCATATATTTTTCTCCTTTCAAATTCTTAAATTTGACTTATATCTATTAAGATATGCCATTTATTATATTCAAGAGTTAATAAGTGTCAAATAAAATATATTTATAAAGTTCTAATTAATAAAAAAGCCTA
>CASFRI010000056.1 GCA_949297055.1 uncultured bacterium
ATATCTTTTGCCATGTTCATATTATGCCTATATCAGTTATATTTTGTCAAAGAAATGACAAGGTAAATGCAACACATTTCTTAAAATGATAGAAAAGGACTAATAATTATTTTTCGTTGCAATGAGTTTGTCACCTAACAATATTTGATACTTAATGAGATAAGTTTTTTAATGTTCGCGCTTAATTCACCAACGTTATCTTGATAGTTATTACGCACCCAGCGTCTGATGATAGCTAAGCATCCACCAGCGACGTAAGTGTAGAAGATTTCGAAATCTTTTTGGTCTTTGTTATTAAATAGTTTCGGATATAAGTTGAGAACTATTTGTCGACCAAATTCTAGGATCGTACTTACGAATTCTTTATCGTGAGCGTTTACGAGCATCGCACTTACGACATCTTTATTATCGTAGAGAACTTTTAAGATGGCCTGGACGAGATTATCACTTGATAAATCGCGATTTTCATCGAGTAAGAAAGGCATGAATGAATTTTTAATTTCATCGTAGAAAGAACGTTTAATTTTTTCATTTAAATCTTCGATATTTTGATAATGTAAGTAGAAGGTGACTCTTGAAATACCAGCCTGTTCACAAAGTTCGGAGACGGTAATATCGTTCATTGGCTTAGTGTTTAATAAAGTAAGGTAAGCTTGTCTAATAAGAAGTTTTGTTACCCTCGTTCTTTGATCTTCTTTTCTAATTTTTTTAGTTGCGTTTTCCATATGATACTATTAACTCCTTTCAAAGTGAATTTTGCCTAAAACAATCTATATAAGAATATTGATATTATATACCTATTTTTTACACTATGTAAAATACTTTTTATTTTCTGTATAGTTTTTTAAACATTGTGCATATTTAATGAAAAATAATTTATGTGAATTTCTAAATTGACATGTCTATGCGGGGGGGGTATGATTTTTAACGAAAGGAGGTAAACATTCGTGAATAAAAGATATCTTTATTGTGGGATCGTCGCTGGCACATCCTTAATCTTATTATTGATGCTTTTAAGCGCTGCTGCGTTAGTTAGTAATGGCTATGTCTCTCAAGGTGTCTCATTCTTTACTCTCTTCCAAGCAGTTGGTGAAATTTCTTATTTTGCTGAAGCACCTGCCGTGGGTATGGAAGGCTTAACTGGTCTAATGTCTATTTTATTTTTAGTTGCTATGATCATCTACATCGTATTGGCTATAATTGCAATGTTTGTAAAGAATAATATCTTAGATAAGATTATAAGAAGATCTGCTATCGATTTAGGTGCATGTTCAATTCTACTTGGTGTCATCGCTATTATCTACGCAGCTTTATACGCTAATGCCTTAGATGGAACTACGGTAGGAGTAACCGTGTTTTCTTTAGGTGGAATTTTCTATCTTATCATCGGCGTGGTGATCATCGTTTTATACGTCATCTTCAGAAACAAAATTAAAGAAGCATTAGAATAATTTGCTCATCTAATTCGATGAATTTTTAAAGTCACCAGCGATGGTGGCTTTTTTTGTTAAAAATTAATTAAAAAGTTATAACTTAAATACATTTAAGATGCTAGAATAATAAGGTATGAAAAAGATTACATTAATTTTACCTATTTTACTAATAGCACTTAGTGCATGCAATAATCCTTACGTTCCTCCAACTCCTGATCCTGAAACATTTGAAATAACATTTTGTAATTACGATGAAAGTGTATTATATGTCGACGTAGTGGAAAAAGGTGAAGATGCCTTATATGAAGGTGAAACTCCTACTAGGCCAGACGATAGCGAATATACTTATACTTTTAGTGGTTGGGACAAAGACCTCACTAACGTCCAAGAAGATTTCACTACGTTCGCAACTTATACTAGAAGTGCAATTGGAGGAGGAGACGTTCCGCCAAATCCACCTGAACCGAGTGAATTAAGCGTCCAAGAAGGCACGATTTTGCATGCTTGGAATTGGTCGATGGATACGATTAAAAATAATCTAGATGCGATAAAAGAGGCGGGTTTTACCACAATCCAAACTTCGCCAATGCAACCACAAAAAGATTTTATAGCGAATGAACATTATTCTTCTTGGTGGAAGCTTTATCAACCTCTCGGCTTAAGTGTAGCAACTAAAAATCATTCTTTAGGAACGAAAGATGACTTAAAAGAATTATGTGACGCCGCGGAAGAAAAAGGTTTAAAAAT
The DNA here is from genome assembly GCA_949297055.1 of uncultured bacterium. Classification (GTDB taxonomy): domain Bacteria; phylum Bacillota_I; class Bacilli_A; order RFN20; family CAG-826; genus CALVUG01. The sequence continues at coordinate 2,181 of CASFRI010000056.1, forward strand.
TATTGTCGATATCGTCACTAATCACTTAGGTGGAGGAAGTTCTGAATCATTTCATCCTGATGTAAGACAATATGAACCAGTAATTTATGATAATAATTTATTACATTGTGGAGTGGGTGCTGTTAATGATAATAATGTCCGTCAAGTGACAAAAGGCTATTTGGGTGGTTATCCTGATTTGATGACGGAAGATAAAAGAGTGCAAGAAAGATCATTATCCTTATTAAAAGAATATATAGATGTGGGTGTCTCTGGTTTTAGATTTGATGCCACAAAACATATCGAAACTCCTGACGATGGAAGTGAAGCGAGCGATTTTTGGCCGACTGTTCTAAATGGGGCGACAAATTATGCTTTAAGTCTAGGAAAAGATGAACCTTATTATTATGGTGAAATATTAAATACACCTGGGAATGGCCGTTCTTGGGAAAGTTATACGAAGATGATGTCTATTACCGATAACGGTAATGGGGCGGGCATTATGTATGCTACAATCAATAGAAATGCGAATGAAGTAGCGAATAATCTTTATTACCGCGCGGGTAACGATGCGAATAAACTCGTCCTCTGGGCGGAAAGTCATGATACATTTGCAAACCAAGGTGGCATTTCTGAAAATGTTGATCAAGATTCGATCAATTTAGCGTATGCTATTCAAGCTTCTAGAGTCGACGCTACTTCTTTATATTTTGTTAGACCGACTAACAATATGATTTTAGGCCAATATTCTTCTGATAGTTGGAAGACTGACATTGTTAAATATTCAAATATTTATCATAATTCTTTTGTCGGTGCAGATGAATATTTATATCATGACTCCAATGCTTACGTTAACGTAAGAGATAATGGTGAAACTTCTGGAGCGATGATCGTCGCTTTAGGGTCTAAAAATATTTCTAATTTCGATACGGAAGGTCATCTTGATGATGGAAGCTACACTGATCCAATAAGCGGGAATGTTTTCACTGTTACTGGTGGTAAGATTAGTGGAAATGTTTCTTCTAGTGGAGTGGCTATTTTAATGGAAAATAAACCCTCAAATGATTTAAGTTTAAGTTATGACGCTCCTACATATTTTATCGATTCTACAAGTGTTAGACTTAATGTTATGAACGCCACTTCTATGAGTTATCAAATTAACAATAGTGAGTGGACTAATTTTAATGATTCAACAACTATTAACTTAAATTCTTCTCTTCCATATGGAAGAAATGTTATAAATGTTAGATATTCTAACGATGAAGAAACAAAGGAAGAAGAGATAGTTATTTATCGATTAGAAAATAGAAGTAACACTATTCAAATCTATGGCTCTTTAGAACTAAGTGAGGCAAATATTTATGCTTGGATTTGGGCGGACGGTCATGATGGTGAATGGGTCTTAACTACTTATCAAAATGGTATTTTAACTTTTTCTATAAATAGTGATACGACGCATATGCTTCTTGCTAGATTTAATAGCGGAGTAGATAGCCCTTCGTGGGGTCAAGAAATTGATCAGACTAATGATTATACATTAAACAATAGTTTTATCGTTAATTATGATGATTTAAGTTGGAAATAATAAAGGAGTAAATAAAAATGTCTAATATTCTCATTGTTTATTTTTCTAAGTGTTAACTGACAAACTCATTGCAACGAAACTGTTTTTAAGTTTGTTATCTTTCTTTGTTTTATAATCTAATCGTCTTCTTTGCCTGTTCGAAAGGAGGCTTAAATTATGAAACATAAGCAAAGAAAACGGTTGACGATTG
>CASFRI010000057.1 GCA_949297055.1 uncultured bacterium
CCGTATGCCTGAGTATGTAGTCTGACAGTCAAAGCTGTATCAATATTAAGCAGGATAACGGCATATATTGATTATACTTGTTAGATAAAAAGAAAATCTAACCAAGTACATGGCTAGATTACATTATTTGTTAAACAGATACATTAATATTTTACCTGATTTGCGGTTCTTGGGTAAAGTTGAACATCGCGAATATTTGAAAGACCTGCAAGTAACATTAAGAAGCGATCAAAGCCAATACCAAAACCACTATGAACACAGCCGCCAAACTTACGAGTATTAAGATACCACAATGCTGAATCATCCTTTAAAAGATGGCATTCTTCCATTCTTTTCTTCAATAAGTCATAATTTTCTTCTCTTTGTGAGCCACCGATAAGTTCACCAATTTCAGGAACAAGTAAATCGTAAGCAGCAACAGTTTTTCCATCTGGATTTTGTTTCATATAGAAAGCTTTTGCTTCTTTTGGATAATCGATAATCCAAGTTGGACCTTTGACGACAGTTTCAGTAATATAACGTTCATGTTCACTTTGTAAATCCATGCCCCAGAAAATATGTTTATTATCGAAATGATGTCCCTCTTCAACTGCTTTTTTAAGTATTTCAACCGCATCCGTATAAGTAAGAACTTTCCATTTATTTTCTAAGATTTGATGAAGTCTATTCAATAATCCTTTATCGACGAAAGCATTGAAGAAATTCAATTCATCTTTACAGTGAATAAGTAAGTCTTCAATACAATGGCGAAGCAATGATTCCACTACTTTTAAAGCTCCATGAATATCACAAAATGCCATTTCTGGTTCGATCATCCAGAATTCAGAAGCATGGCGAGGAGTGTTAGAGTTTTCTGCTCTAAAAGTAGGTCCAAAAGTATAAACATTTCTCATTGCTAAAGCGAAAGGTTCAACATGAAGTTGACCTGAAACTGTAAGATGAACTGGTCTATCAAAAAATGGTTTGCCATCTTCTTTTTTAGCGTTTACATCAAAAACTTGACCTGCCCCTTCCGAATCAATCCCAGTAATAATAGGGGTGTGAATGTAATAAAAGTTGTTTTCATTAAACCAAGAATGCATAGCAAATGAGAGTCTACTTCTTACTCTCGCTAAAGCATAAAATGTATTCGTGCGCGGCCTAAGATAAGCAATATCTCTTAAAAATTCGAAAGTGTGTCTTTTCTTTTGAAGTGGATAATCTTCGCTCACTGCTCCAAGAAGAGTAATATTATCGACATGAATTTCAAAAGGCTGTTTATTTTCTGGCGTTAAAATAACTTTTCCATCAACCGAAATAGCGGAACCAGTAAGAAGATGACTATAAGCATCGAAATCAGTTACATTATCTTTTGAATAAACAAGTTGAATGTTTAAAAATGTTGTACCATCGCTAAGTTCAATAAAACCGATGGAACCATTGTTGCGATTTGTTCGAACCCACCCTTTTAAATTGACATTTCTTTCGTTCTCTAGATGATTATTTTTCCAATCTTCAAACAAGTCCTTTAAAATTGATTCAACGTAACTCATAGTATTACTCCTTCTACATTTACTTTATAAAGTTTAACATGTTTTAAAACTTGTTAAAATCAGTAATTTCCCAGTTTGGGTCCACACCTATATCAAGTGAAGCAAAAATCTTTTTTTCATAAAGATGATAAGCATTTCTTGCAATCATGGCTGCATTATCGCCACATAGACTAAGAGGTGGAAAAAATAATTCGATGTTAGAATTCTTATAATGAGCATTTAATATTTCTTTTAGTCTTGAATTCGCTGATACTCCTCCCGCAACAAGAATTTGTTTAACCTCATAATCACTTGCTACTTGATAAACTTTATCAACGAGCTCTTTTAAGGCTACTTCTTGGAAAGAACAAGCTAAATCAGCTTTATTAATTTCTTGACCTTTCATATTTAAAGAGTTCACTAGGTTTATTATGTGCGTCTTTAGACCACTAAAGGAAAGATCATATTTGTTGAAAGCGTGAGGAATAGGCAAGTGATAAGTTGGTTTTCCTAATTTAGCAAGACGATCAATTTCAACTCCACCGGGATAGGGTAAACCTAAAACTCTTGCTACTTTATCATAACATTCGCCGATAGCGTCATCGACCGTGCGTCCAACAATTTCATAATCAAGGTGATCTTTCATGATAATAAGTTCGGTGTTCCCACCACTTACGACACAAGCAAGAAGAGGAAAATGAAGTTCACTAACATATTCATTCGCATAAATATGGCCAGCAAGATGATGGACTGGTATTAAAGGCTTATCATAAATCGCCGCTAAAGATTTAGCCACTTCCATACCGACGTGTAAAGCCCCAACTAAGCCTGGTCCTCTTGTGAAAGCAAAAGCATCAATTTCTTCTAACATCACACTAGCCTCTTTTAACGCAGTATCTAGAACATAAAGAACATTTTCGATATGAAGTCGCGAAGCAAGTTCTGGCATCACTCCTCCAAATTTACGATGTCTTTCTATTTGAGAAGAGATGACATTAGACAAAATTTTTTTATTTCGAGTAATGGAAATTGATGTTTCATCGCAACTACTTTCAATAGCAAGAATTAATGGTGTAGAAGGCATTTCTTTAACTAAATAAATTGCGTCTTCACCATCCGCATAATAATTAGATTTAACATTAATTTCTTTAAAACCTTCTTTTATATATAAGTTTTTTGCGGGGATATTAGACTTTCTTACTTCTAAAGCAATATTTTTTACGCCTTCATCCATTAACGTTTCATACATCCTTTTCATCAAACTAGAAGCAATATTATTTCTTCGATATTTTTGCTCGACATAAATGATTGCAATCGTCGCTGAATCGAATGTAATCCAATAATCTAAAATAGCAATAGGCGAGCCTTTAAAAAATGCTAATTCGACATGAGCGAAAACATTTTTTTCGATGTCATTTAAAATAGCTGAAGGAGTGTAATCTAAATTGGATGCTAATTCATAAATTACTTCTTCATCTTCTAATGTCGCTTTTTTAAATTCAATTTCTTCTAACATCATAAATCTTTTAAATAAATTGGTTTTAGACCTTTAATATCGATGACCCTTTCTTGACTAAATACATAATTTAAAAATGACTTTGCATCGATATTTGTATCAACTTCTAAATTAAGATGTCTCAAATCACCTCTTAAAATAAAATTAGGATGCTCTTTAATAAATTTTAAGGTAAAGTCATTAGATACAATTTGCGAACTAAATAACGTTTTTAAACCATCGTAACAAGCAAAATAAGATCTTCCACTCCTTGCATTAAAAACGACGATAGATGGTTTAAAGAAATTAGAGTAACCTTGAAGTGAATCAATTGCAAATAATTCTAAATTTAAAGCGAACGCTAAAGTTTTTGCGACCGACATAGCTATTCTAACACCAGTAAATGAACCAGGACCTATACCTACTCCAACGTAAGTTAAATCTTTTAATGTAAGTGCATTTTCAGCTAATAAAGTTTTAATTTCAGGCACTAACATCTCAGCTTGCTTTCTTGGAAATAAAAGACTTTTAGAAGATACAATTTCTTCATTATTAGCTAAAGCAATAAACATTCTTATATTGGAGGTGTCAATTAATAAACCATATTTATTGTTTAACATTTATCAATTCCTCCAGAGCAAAAAAGAATAATGAAAAAATATTTTCTGCACTAGAAAAAGTTAAAGTGCGTTTATTTCCTTCTAAGATATGAATATCGATTGTAAGATGAGGGCGAATTAATAACGACTTGTCTAGATAAATAGGCCATTCAATTAAAGTAACATCTTCGCTTTCAATCAATTCATCTAAGCCAATATCTTCGTTTTTATCTTCCAAGCGATATGCATCGATATGATTATAAAATAATTGGTTAATTTCATAAGTCTTAACGATGTTAAATGTTGGGCTAGTAACTTTACCAACGTAGCCTAAAGCTTTTAAATAGTATCTAACAAAAGTCGTTTTTCCTGCCCCTAAATCACCATTTAATAAAATTAAAGCATCACGCTTCACATAATTTGCAAGAAGTGCAGCTATCTTTTCTAATCCACTTTCATCTTCAATAGTGAGATTAATTTGAGCCATGAGTGTGTTCCTCTTTAGACGCTAAAAAATCAAAATACAATTGTCTAACTTTTTCATCATTAAACGGAAAAAGTTGATTTTCCATTAAATGAATAATTTTATTTCTAGTAACCATTAACGCCTTACAAAGCTTTTCTGAATAATGATATTTTTCTTTATTAATTTTGAATTCTTTTTCATCCAATAGTTTAATTTTTTGAATATGTTTATTCATTTTAACATCCAAATCATAATCGATGTAAAAGATGACATTTCCTTCCTTTAAAGCAGGTGAAGCAAGGTTACAATAATAATTAATATCATCTTGTCGAAACATGACGATAACATTATAAAACTCGCGTTTCATAAGTATTTTTAAAGATGCTTCATTCATAAGCCAGCGACGTTGATTATTTTCAATAATATGATCTTTACTAGAAGCGAGGATATACATATCATCATCTTCATAAATTAAACAATCATCTAACCACGCACGATGAAAAGAATTATCTTGTTTATATGCTTGTAATTGCACTTGTTCAAATATCAAGAGAATAGACCAGTCCTATAAATTAAGCAAGAACTTCCCTTAGGAATTCTGCAATTAAATCTCCAACTTCTTTCATCGCTTCTAACGTATGACCGGTGAAATTGTTAAACAAGGGAATATTCATCACTTCATCATCATAATCGATAGCGAACACGATCGCATTCTTTTGTATGGAGATTGATAAATCTAAGAAATATTTGTTCACTTTAAATTGTTTTAAAACTCCTAAGGCACGACTATTTAAAATAGCCTTTTTATCTTCTTGTTTGCCATAGATTGTATAAGTATTATTATCACTTAAAACGTTCATATTAGAAGCAACACTAGGTAGTTCCACTAAGTCGGATTTACCTTTGATATAGATAAGTAATAAATCATCTACTTTTAAATCGACATTCACAGATAGATATTTACCGACGAAAACAGGTACGCTTTTCTTTCTTCCTTTTTCATCTTCTTTTGTGACATAGCCCGCTAGAGAGGCACAGTGGAAATCGTGATCAAAAACTTTACCAGTAAGAACATTTCTGGAAGAAACATTGCTCAAATTTTGATAAATATTCGCTGCTTGAAATTCCTCTAAAGAAATTTCCATATCATCGTGCATCTGCAATTCACTATAATATTTTTCATCGAAAGAATAAGTATTGAAATCATTCACTGTTTGAACGACGTAACTGTGCGTATCCTCTTCAGCTTTCTTAACGATTAAGAATTTATTTAAAAGCCAAACTCCTAATAAGACTAAAAACACTAAACCAATACCGATATAAAGGCCGAAATCAGGAATAAAACTAAAGCCAATCATACCTCCGGTAATAAGCGCTAAAGCGACGAATAAGACAATATTACGCGTTAGTTTAAATTTGCGATAACGTTCGACAAATTTTTTACGCCTATCATCAATTTGATGAAAGATAGGCTTATCGATCATTTCGATAGGTTTTTCTTCTACTGTTTCATTTTCGCTTTCAGTAGAAATATTTCCTTCATCAGGTTTTAAAGTTTCTTCATTCGTATTTTTTTCTTCTTTAACTTCAGAATCTTTTTCTAAAATTTCTTCATTATGCTTAAGTTCATCCATAATATATACCTCAAAAACGTGTATATACTATAACACACGCACATATGAAAAACAAAAACTAAGCAATTAAAGTTCTTTTTGGATAGAGTTTATCAATCATTAAAATTGGTTTATAAAGCAATAAACAAACGACGATTGTAAGAAGACAAGAAATAGGTACATAAGTCGCACTATAAATAAAGGAAGCCACCCAAGGTGTTTCCCAATATAAGACTCCTGCGATGACGTGACATAAATATTTTAATGTGCAAGCCGCTAAGATGGAGAGACTTAAAAATATTGCTCCCATCACATCAAATTTTGTTCCGTGATTTTTCTTTAAAATTAAAGGTCTAAAGAAACCAACGATAGAAAGGGAACCAAAAGCTAATAAATAATCGAAAATGTAATATTGCAAACCATAACCACCTATAAGACAGGAAACTAAGCCATAAACGACCCCACAACCAATGAAACCTTTATAAACACCAAAGCGTAAAGATAAGACAATTAAAGGAATCATTTCAAAAGAAATGGAACCACCATCTGCTTGTACTCTAAATTTCAAAAAAGATAAGTCTAAAACAACAGCGAGTGAAACAAGCATTGCCATTTCTACAATGTCTTTCGTATCGAAACGATGTTCATCAAACAATAGCGGTAATAAGATTCCAATGCTCAAGAAAATAAACACTAACCCTACGATCGTTAAAACATCATAATTTGGTGTATCAACACCAATTAAAGAAACAAAAAATGAAGGAACAGTGAATCCCACTAAAGTGGCTAATAATATTAAGCCAACTGAATAACTATATAATTCTTTGAATTTAAAACTCAAAGCTAATAAAGTAATTGCGCCAGCATAAACTAAAACCATAATGAAGCCTAAGTAATTAAACGTTCCTTCATAGAAACTAAAGACGAGGAAAGCATTATAACTTACACTACCAACAAAAAAATTACCGCTAAAAAATAACACTAAACCAAGAATTAAACTTACTAAAGCACTACTAATAAATAATATTCTTTTGTCCTTCATAAAAAATACCTCACTTCCTAGCGAGGCAAAAAAGAAAATTTTCCCTCCGCTAGCATTATCTAGATCAGGTTCGGTCGACTTTGACTAAAAAGTCCTCTCAGCTTAGTGCGCTAAGCTCCCGCAAGCAATATTGTAATATTTATTTAACCCAATTAATAGGTTGAATTTGGTGTTCGTTTAAAAATTTATTAGCTAACAAAAAATGATTACAGCCAAAAAAATTACCATGTGCCATCGCTAACGGCGAAGGATGACTTGCTTCTAAAATTAAATGTTTAGGATTTTTTAAATAGATTTTATATTTTCTAGCAAAATTACCCCAAAGCATAAAAACAAGTGGGCGATCAAGTTCATCTAAATAAGTTAAAACATCATGAAAAAACTCTTCATATCCCGCGTCTTTGTGCGATAAAGGAGCTTTTTGGCGAACTGATAAATAAGCATTTAAAAGTAATACTCCCTGCTTAGCAAGATAAGTTAGATCACCACTACTTTTATCTACTTCCACATGAAATTCATTCTCGATTTCTTTATAAATGTTTAATAGGCTAGGTGGAACTTTAACACCTTCTGGTGTGGCAAACGCTAAACCCATGGCTTGACCTTCATTAGGATAAGGATCTAGACCAATAATAATTACTTTTACTTCTCATAAAGGAGTTAAAGAACAAGCATTAAATAAAAGATTCCTTGGAGGATAGATAATGTGATTAGAGTATTCTTCATCTAAAAATTTATGGAGTTTTTTAGCGTAGTCTTTCTTTTTTATATTTTCAAATAATGGTTCCCAATCATTCATAACTTTTTCAAATATAGTATAATATTTAATGTGAAAATTCTCATCGTTTTTAATCATCCCGCTCCTTATAAAGTTCGCTTGTTTAATGAATTAGCGAAAAAATATGATATTCATGTTTTATTTGAACGTAAAAAAGCTAGCAATAGACCAGCTAGTTTTTATAGCGAAAAAATTAACTTTTCTTATGAGTTTTTGAAAGGAATAAATGTTGGTCACGAAAATTTTATTTCTAAAGGAATTATTAAACATGTCCAAACTCATAAATATGACTTGATTATCATGAATGGTTATTCCACTTTCGCTGAGATGAAAGCTATCAAATATTTTATTAAAAATAACATTGCATATTCTCTTTACGTCAATGGTGGTTTTGCAAGAATCGAGCCTAAATGGAAAAAAGAATTAAAAACAAAATTAATAAGTCACGCTAAATTCTATTTTGCTCCTTCTATAGAAGCTAAAAAATTTCTTGTCTACTACGGTGCAAAACCTGATGACGTTTATCTTTACACCTATAGCACAATTTACGCAGATGAAATATTAAAAGAACCACTCACGCACGATGAAAAAATTAAATTACGAAAAAAATTAAATTTACCAACCAAAAATATTTACATTTCTACTTCGCGTTTCGAAGAAAGAAAAAATCTTACTAAACTAATTTACTTTTTCATCGACGAGATGCCAAAGGATAGTAACCTTCTTCTTATAGGCGGAGGCCCATTAACGTATCGTTACTTACAAATCATACGCAAAGAAAAAGCTGATAACATCCAAGTTTATGAATATATGTCTAGAAGTGAAATGTTTGAATATCTAAGAGCATCTGACGTCTATTTATTTCCAACCTTGGAAGATATCTATGGTCACGTCGTAAATGAGGCGATGGCGAATGGCTTACCGGTTATTTCGAGTGATAAATCACTCGCCTCACTTAAATTAATTAAAAATGGTTACAATGGCTACATTTATAAAAGCGGAGATAAAGTTACATTTAAAAATTATATTTTTGAGTTAAGAAAGAAGAATCTTACTAACAATGCTTTAAAAACTGCAAAAGAAAATACCATTGAAAAAATGGTTCAAGACCACTATGCTATTTTTGAGGATGTAAAACAAAAAATATGAAGATAATTTATGTAACAACATGTATTAATCCAAAAAGATTTTTTCAAGGTAACAAAGAAAATAAAAAAGCTTTAAATCCTAGTGGTCAAAACTTCCACTTTAAGATGATTAAAGCATTGAAATCTAAATGCGATATAGAAGTTATTTCTATTCCCCCTCTTTCTCCGTATCTGACAAATAGATTATACATTCCTCGTTTCGAAGAAGAAGTTGAAGGTATTAAATTTCATTACGTTCATGTCTCTTATTCTAAAATTTATAAATTTGTTGGGTTAAGACATAATATTCGTAAAGAAATTAAAAAAATTATCATGCCCGATGATGTCATCATTTATGACGGCTTAAATAGACCAGCAACTTTTGCCTTAGTGGATGCTTTCCCTAAACATAAAAAAGTGATGATTTTAACAGATGATCCAGCGAATTTAACTTATGGAGGAAAAGGCTACACTAAATCACTTCAAAAACGTTATCCTAAAGTTGAAAACGCTATTGCTTTAACACCTCATCTATTCACCTTACTTCCTAACATCAAAAATAAATTACAAATTGAAGGTATCATGAACGAAAACCCTTTCAGTTTTGAACCTAATAAGTATAGTCCTTATATCTTCCTTGGAGGAGCGTTATTTTCTCGTTATGGTGTCGATACATTATTAAATGCATTTTTAGAACTAGAACACCCTACTCTTAACTTAGTGTTATGCGGTCAAGGCGACCTCGTCGAAATGCTTAATAAATGCGCTCAAAGATATCATCACGTTCATTTCTTAGGTCTTATTTCTAATGAAGAAATATTAAAACTTGAAGCGGGTGCATTATTTAACGTTAATCCTCGCCCAATCGATGCGAGTGTCGATATCAATTCCGTCCCTTCTAAATTAATTGAATATGCTTCTAGCAAAAGACCTATTATTTCAACTAAAAATAACATTATTGAATCACTTTTTGGAAATCATATTTCTTATTTCAAAGGTGATGATTTAGAAAGCATTAAAGAAGGTTTAAAAGAAATGATTTCTCTTAGTGAAGAAAAAGCCATTAATAAAGGAAAAGAAGCATATAACGCCATCAAATCACGGCTCGATAGTGAAATTGTTGCCTCTAAAATATTAGACTTTCTTCACCAATAATTCTTGTTCAATTTGATCGACTATTTTATCTAAAGCGAAATGGGATTTGTAATAATAATAATTATTTTCTCCCATTTTTTCTTTCGCTAAGAAATCCATCTCTTTCATTTTGATAATACTATTAGCGATATCATTAATGTTAGGCTTACAAATTAAAGCACCCTTAGTTTCTTCTAACACTTGTTTTCCATCCCCTCCTATAACTCCAATAATAGGTTTTTTATAAGTAAGATAAGAAATAAGTTTAGAAGGAATGGTGTTACCCACTACTCCACTTGGAAGTAAAGAAACATATAAAGCATCAATATTAGGATAATAAAGACGTGCTTTCTTCATAGGGATGGGGCCATGAAAGATGACATTTTTAGCCATACCTAAACGTTTAATTTCTTCTTCTAATTTGATTTTATTCGTACCCATTCCAATAATATGAAAATAAACATCATCATATTTTTTTATGACTTCTTTCATCGCTTGAGGAATAAGTTCGATACCTTGGATTGTTCCAATGTTGCCACAATATAAAATATGAAAGCCTTTTCCATATTCAATATTAGCTTCTTCATTTATAGACTCGCTAAATAAAGGAGGTTGAGGAATGTATTTATAATATTTATTTTCTAACTTTAAAACGTCATAAAAATAGTCTTTAAAAGAAGGTGAAGAAAGTAATATTTTATCGCATTTAGAGTAGATTGATTTTGACCATTTATATAAGATTTTATAAAATAACCCATTTTCCTTAATAGCGTGAGTGATGACAGGTGAAATAGGCCAAAGATCAAGACAATGTAAAACGTGATTAATATGATATTTACGCTTGTATATATTTGCTCCACTGACAGAAATAATAGGCGATAAAGATTGAGAATATACGACATCATATTCTTCTTTAAAATGTTTTAAAAATCGACGTGAAGAAAAATAAAATGATAAGTAATTAAGTATAATCGACAAGCGATTACGCTTACGAGCAAAAAGATGAAGTCGAAACACTCTTACCCCGTCGATCACTTCATACTTTACTTTCTTATATTCTTTTAAGATGTGATCAAACCCATAATTAGGTTTTCCGGTCACGACAGTAACATCGTGTCCACGACGCTTAAGTTCACGACAAATGTCACTAATGACGAAATTTTCTGGATAATAGAATTGGCAAACAACTAAGATACGCATATTTTTTACGCTTTAAATTATAGCAATATATAAGAAAATATTATATATTTACTTCTATCATGGATTCAAAAGATTACAACATTCGTGCAAATGTCATCGCTAATATCATTAAAACGGCTGTTCTAATGATTTTAAGTTTTATTACATTTCCTTACGTCTGCCGAGTATTAACTCAAATTAGTGAGCCTAATATTCCAGGCGTTGGGGCTAATGCTTTAGGCTTATATACGTGGGCAGCAACATTCGTTTATTATTTTTTAACATTAGCAAGAATTGGTCTACCAAATATTGCTGTTAGAGAATGCGCAAAAGTAAGAGATGATCGAGCGAAATTATCGCATAAAGCACAAGAGTTTTTTATCTTACAAGCTATTCTTTCACTTATCTCTTTCCTCCTTATGGTCATCATCATGTATTCCATAGGTGGTGAATTTAAAGAAAACGCTAATTTGATTTTTATTTTATCACTTAATTTTCTCATCGGAGTATTTTCCTTCGAATGGATTTATATTGCTTTAGAAAAACATTTTTATCTTACGATTCGTTCCATCTTAATTTTAGCTGTCGTCACTGTTTTAACATTCCAATTTATTACTCGACCAGAAGATTACTTTTTATACGCAATACTAATGATTTCAACGACGGCATTATCAACTATTTCTAATTTGATTTTTATTAATAAACATATTTCATTTAAGAAGACTGCACCTTACAATTTTAAACAATATATTAAGCCAATGATCGTTTTATTTATCATTGCCATATTAGTAACAATATATGATAAAAGCGATACTTTTATTCTTGGTGTCATCGATGTTGAAATGGAAGCTGTTGCTTCTTATCAAGTAGGCGTTAAAGCTATCGAAATTATTATCGGAGTCATCGTTTCATTATCGATGGTTTTTACACCACGTGCGTCAAGATTAATTGAAGTAGAAGATAAATCTTATTTTAGACGTTTGACATCTTATTCGATGAATATTGTGACTTTCATATCTGTTCCCGCTATTATTACCATGGCTTCGCTTGCCACTCCTCTTACTGCCTTAATAAGTGGGGATTATCAAGCAAACATTTATAAAGACGCTCCAATCGTACTTATGATTTTAGCGTGCATGATCATAACTTTTTCTATTTCTAATTTGATTTATACGCAAATTCTTATTCCACTTAAAAAAGAAAAAGTTTATATGCTTACAATGTTAATTGGGGCAATAATTAATATCGTTTTATGCATCGTTTTAGGAATTTATGCCTTCCCTACTTCACCTGCTATTGGAGTTGCTATTGCGACGATGATTAGCGATATATTAGTAATGGCATTTTTATTAATTTATTCTTGGAAACATATATATTATGCAATTCTTAATCTAAACAATTTAAAAATTTTTATTGCTGGTATATTAATTATTTTCACTAGTGTTTTCCTTTATCCTGTCATTGATCAAGCACTTTTAAACGCTATACCTACAATGCAAACTCTCATCTATTGTTTAGATATTATTCTCATCGTTTTAATCGATGCTGTTATCTATCTAGGCTTTTTAATTATTAGCAAAGAAAATCTCATCTCTTCTTTCTTTAGAAAAAACAAATAAAAAGAGGAGGCTATAAAATATCATAATAATGAGAAAGGAGTGCAATTATGACAAGGAGGAGCCTCCCCTTCTAAAAATAATCTTAAACCTAAATTAAAGAAAAATCCACTGCTGGAGTGGATTTTTTTAAAATATTTTCGATTTAAATATATTTATTCACCAACGTTAATGGGGGTGGGGATACCTTGTTCGTTATATTCCCATTCACCTGCCCAATAAACAGGAATCGACTCATCTTTCCAATCTTCGACCCAAATACGATTATAATTTGGTTTTTCCGTCAAAGAATAAATGACGAAATTATCATTCATTTCAGTGAACGCAAGTGATTCAACTTGTCTTAAATTTTCAGGTAAGACGACGTAATCAAGCGAAGTACATTGAGCGAAACTACGGTTACGAATAACACCGACACTAGAAGGAATATCGATGCTTTCTAAAGAAACACATCCATCGAATAAAGAAGCTGGAATAGCGCTAAATCTAGAATTGTTGGGAAGTATGATACTTCTTAGTGATGAGGCATTTCTAAAAACAGCGGAATTGAAATTGAACACAGAATCTGGAATGACAATTTCTTTTAAAGAAGTACAATTTTCAAAAGCACTTGGCCCAATCACTTCTAAAGAAGAACTATATGTAATAGTGCCAACTGGATTACCTTCCGCATCAATATCGCTATAATTAGCGTTTAATTCAAATTTAATATGTTCTAAATTCGTGTTGTTATAAAATTGATAACCTTGGACTTCACTAACGCCACTTGGAATAATGATACTTGTAAATTGAGGAGCGTCTTCCACATTATCGCTTCCAAAAATATAACCATCAGAACCAACCGCACTAAAAGTAGTTAAAGTGCTAGGTAACATAATCATACCTTCGTATGAACCAGGTAAAATTTCACCATTCACATCTAAAACTTGGAATGTTCTTAAAGAAACACAATTTCTAAATGCATATTGACCAATACTACGTAAGCCGACATCGTAAGCCACAACTTTTTCCAACTGACGACAATTTTCAAAGACACCAGTTTGAATGCTAGTAATGCCTTGAGGAATCCTAATTTCTTTAATGGCAGTATGTCTAAATGCATATTGACCAATACTTGTTAAATCACGAGGTAGATTAACACTAGTTAAAGAAGTACAACCATCGAACATATAAGAAGAAATAGTTGTAAGCAACGCATCCGTCGAAATAGTAAAACTACTTAAATTAATGCAATTTTGGAACACCCCTTCGCCTAAAGTAGATAAGCTTGCAGGGAAAGAGAAGTCTCCACTAATGTTCGTATTAGCGAAGGCATAGGCACCAATACTTGTAAGATTATTTGGTAAATCAGTTGAATCTAAAGTTAAAGAAGTACAACCATCAAATGCATTCGCGCCGATTGAGGTCACACTATTATGGAAACGCACTTCTTTAAGATTGATACAATCTTCAAATAAGGTTGAAGGGATTTCGGTAATTGTTTCAGGAATCTCGGCAAAAACCACTCCTTCTTGACCAGCAAACAATGAATTTGTGACACCAGTAACATTGCCAAAAGTAATGTCTACAATATTATAAACACTAGGATCAAATTCTGCTTTTGTTTCTTCACTCGCCACTAAAACAGTATTTGTAGGGAAAATTCCAGTATAAGCAATAATAACTTGGCCAAGATAAACCCAACCATCTTCATCAGAAGAATGTTCGATGTAATAAGTGCCTACAAAAGCATTTTCACCAATTTCATTTATGTTTTGGCTTGGAATAATTTCTCTTAAATTTGTGCAACCATAAAATGCGCGATCACCAATCGTTGTAATCGTATCAGGCAAAGTAACTTTTCTTAAACGGGTAAAATTCATAAATGCCTCATCGGCAATAGTTGTGACAGGATAACCATCAATAGACTTAGGAACGACAAAATCTTCAGGAGCGTTAACTTCATCGATATCAGTAATGATGACTTCTCTATTTCGATCTTGTAAAGTGTAGCGATATGAAATGAAAGGAATATTAACAATATCATTGAGCCAAAATACGATGAGAGCCCAATAAGTTAAAGAAAGAGCAATAATTGCCACAGCGGCAAAAATCGAAGCTTTAATAATAGTTTTCTTCGTTTGAGGACTAATCTTTTTTACGTTCATTTTTTTGCCCTCCTTTGGTCTTTGCTTTAAGTTTATCATTATAAGCATTAAGTGCTTCTAAATCTTTTTTGTATTTTTCTAATTCAACCTTATTTGCACGCACAAAGTGATTAGGTTCAATTTCATAAAAATCAGGTTTATCATCGTCACTATAGTGATGCATTTCAGGAGAATAAACGACAATCTTTTTCTTACTTTCGATGCGTGGATCTGGAATTGGAACAGCGGAAAGCAAAGCTTTTGTATACGGATGAAGCGGTGCTTCAAATAGTCTATTTGCATCACAAAGTTCAACAATTTTACCAGAATTGATGACAGCAATACGATCGGAAATGTAACGGACGACACTTAAGTCGTGAGCGATGAATAAAACAGTCATTTTATATTCTTGTTGGAATTGTTTAATTAAATTTAAAACCTGGGCACGAATCGAAACATCAAGCGCGGATATTGGCTCATCTGCGATGACCATTTCAGGTCCCATAATCATACAACGAGCAATGCCGATACGTTGTCTTTGACCACCACTAAATTCGTGTGGATAACGTTTTAAATGTTCAGGCATCAAACCAACTTTTTCAAGCATCATAGTCACTTTATCTAAACGATCTTCTTCATTATCGTAAAGATGAAATGCACGTATGCCTTCGGAAACGATATAATCGACATTAGCCCTTTCATTTAAAGACGCGCTTGGATCTTGGAAAATCATTTGAATTTTCGTTTTTAAAGCACGTTCGACGTGATGAGGAATCTTGCCTGAAATAGGCACGTTATTATAAGTAATAACACCACCAGAAACAGGATTGACACGAATAATTGCACGACCAATAGTAGTTTTACCAGAACCTGATTCACCTACTAAACCTAAAATTTCACCACGTTTAATATCCAAATTTAAATGGTTGATGACAACTCTTTCCGTATTACCGCGTTTAAAACCAATTCTAACATCACGTAATTTGACTAAGATTTCGTCTTCATTTTTAATTTGCCCTTTCGGTTCTACAAATGTAGGAGCGTTTTTCTTTTTACGATATCTTTTTTCGTGCTGTTCTTTTAAATAAGCGACGACATCTTCATTTGTATGTGCTCCCGTATCGAAAACTTCATGGGCTAATTCTTTTGCCTTATTAGGTGTCATCTTTTCATCGTTTCTCATACGTATCACCTAACTCTTTCTGAAGTTCATCCGCGGCTATTTGCATTCTTTCACGCAAATTGCGAATGACACGGGGTTTTTCAACGTTGGGTGCATTCTTATCTAGCAACCACGTTTTTGCGTAATGTGTATCGCTTATTTTAAATAAAGGAGGTTCTTGAATGTAATCGATACGAAGAGCATATTCATTACGCGGTGCAAATGCATCACCAATAATTTCATCACCAAATGTTGGTGGGTTACCTTTAATATAAAGCAATGGTTCTTCTTTCGTGCCAAGTTGCGGTAAGCTAGAAAGAAGCGCCCAAGTATATGGATGAGCAGGACGATAGAAAACATCTTCAGCCGTGCCAATTTCTACAAATTGACCGCCGTACATGACAGCAATACGATCCGCCACTTTAGCGACGACACCTAAGTCGTGGGTAATGAAGATAATAGTCCAACCATATTCTTCTTGTAATTCTTTAATTAAATCTAAAATTTGTGTTTGAACAGTGACGTCTAAAGCTGTCGTTGGTTCATCACAAATTAAAACTTCTGGGCGACACGCTAACGCAATAGCGATGACGACTCTTTGTCTCATTCCACCACTATATTGGAAAGGATAATCATCATATCTTTTTCGTGCATCAGGAATTCTTACTCTTTCAAGTAATTTGATAGCTTCTTCTTTTGCCTCTTTTTTAGATAAACCATGATGCAACCTTAAAACTTCACTAATTTGATAACCAATTGATAACAATGGATTTAATGAAGTCATTGGATCTTGGAAAATAGTAGCAATTCTTTTGCCTCTAATGCCATACCAATCTTTCGATTTTTTAAATTTTGTCACATCGATATCGCCAAACATGATGAAACCACTATCGATGTAACCATTTGCATCTAACATTCCAGTGAAAGTTTTAGTGAAAACTGATTTACCAGAACCTGATTCACCGACGATGGCTAAAGTTTCGCCTTTGTAAACATCTAATGAAATATCACGAATAACGTGAACTTTTTTACCATGTGAAAGGAATTTGACGTTAAGATTTTTGACGGAGATGACTATTTCTTTTTCATTTGTCATATCAAAAATTCCTTTCTACCTGTGATTCTTAGGATCAGTCGCATCTGAAAGCGCTAGGCCTAAGTAGAAGAAGGCGACCGTAAGAGGCACTAAAACTACCAGTGGTGCAACTAATAAATACCAATATTCCATCCAGGGCGCACTAGCGCCAGATGCTGTAGCAGTCGCCCCTTGCGTCGCTTGTGTCAAAACTTGGCCTAAAGTAATATCACCTTTAGAAATTTTGAAGGAAAGACCGAAGAAGGCAAGACCAACTTCAGAAGAAATAGCAGCAGGAATAGAAGTCGAAGCTACAGTGACAATAACACTTACTAAGTAAGGTAATAAGTTATGAGTAATCATTGCTTTAGAAGATGAACCTAATGTCATAGAAGCGATATTGTATTCTCGGTTTCTAATAATAATAATTTGGTTTCTTACAAAACTTGCTAAACCAAGCCAACCAAACATAGTTAATAAGAAAGTAACAATTAAGAATGCATAATCATCCATATATTTGACGAGTAGTTGCATAAACAAGATGTTAAGTAAAATGCTTGGAACGTTATTAACAAAGTTGCGAATTTCTAGCATGATTGGATCGAGCCATTTAAAATAACCCCAAAGAGAGCCAATTAAAATACCAAGGAAAGTATCGATTAAGGCTACGACGACACCAAGAAGT
The DNA here is from genome assembly GCA_949297055.1 of uncultured bacterium. Lineage (GTDB taxonomy): Bacteria > Bacillota_I > Bacilli_A > RFN20 > CAG-826 > CALVUG01. The sequence goes on from CASFRI010000057.1 coordinate 17,609, forward strand.
AATGATAATCTTGCTCCTTCCCAGACGACCGACCACATATCTAAACCTTCCCAAGCCGCACCCATATTGTGGCCGCAGACACCAAACCAGTTAACAGCATTAGGCCAGACATAATAGCCTTGACTTGCTTCGCCAAATCGATCTGCTTCATCGAATGGAACGACTTTAAATGAATGAATCATCGGCCCAAAAATAGTGAAGAACACGATGAGGAATAATAAGAATAAACAGACGATGACAAGAGGATTTTTAAATAAGTTGCGGAAAGTAATTTTCCAATAGGAATAAGGAGCCGTATTAAGTTTTTCAATTTCATCATCTTGCGTTCCGACAACAGTAAATAAATCATCGACATCATGTGGAATGAGTTCGTCGACATTTTTTGTGCCGCTTGCGTGTGTAGAAGTCATTTTTTCTAACATAGTTGCCTCCTTTCCTAATTAGTAAATTTAATACGTGGATCAGCAATAGCTGTGATGATATCGCCTAACAAATAAGAGACGATAGAAATTAAAGCAGTGACGATGACGATTCCTTGCACAGCAAAGAAATCGTGCGCATTATTCGCATTAATTAACATGTCACCAATACCGTTAATGCCATAAATTCTTTCAATGTAGAAAGAACCTAGTAAAGCACCTAAAATAGCGGATGGAAAAGTACGAACGAGAGGAACGATAGCGTTTCTAAAAACGTGAATACGAGTGATACGTCCTTCGCTTAAACCTTTCGCTCTAGCGAATTTAACATAATCTGCATTAAATTCATCGATCATGTAACGTCTTACCCAGAGAGCGATACCGGCCATACCAGTAAAACCAATTGTGAGCACTGGCGGTAACCAAGTCAAGAAATTATTGACATCATATCTTGCTGGTAAGAAGAAACCAGCGACGAAAATAGACATCCAAATGTAATAATAAGCCACCCCTGGGATTGCGTCGATTGAAATGATGTAAGCTTTACCTATTTTATCGACGATACCGTCTTTTCGTTTAGCCATGAGCATTCCTAAAGGATAGCCGAGGACAATTTGAACAATAGACGCACAAATACCAACTGGGAAAGAGACCATCATTTTCTCACCGATATAATCGATGACGTAAACTGGTCCACTAGTTAAATCTGCAACATCACGAGAATAGATTTGGCCAAGGTCAAAAAGGAAGAATCGACAATCGGTGACGTTATTATAATAAACACCATCGATAAGTAAGTTCGTCGATTGACATAAAGTTTTTGGAATTGGCATGATGTCATATAAGAATTGCATCAATTGTTCAAATGGCCCACCAACGAAGCCCATTTGCTCTCTAAAAATTTCGCAGCGTGACTGAACGACCGCTTCAGGTAATTTTTGCCATGCGGTAGAAAATTGTGTCGTCAAACAAAGTTGATCGATATCGACAGTCGCACGAATTAAGAAGAACGTAACAATAATGGCAAGTAACACTGAGATAAGTGCCGAGCCAATACGTCTTAATGAATAACGAAGTAAAGGATGACCAAATATTCTTTGCACTGGTCCAGTCTTAAAAATCACTTGATGAGCGACAAGTTCGATGAACACTACCAAAGCGACAATTAAGAATAAGATAGTATAAGAAACTAGATAAAATGACATCGGTAATCCTTTCCTTTTCTAATAATAATTAATCTTGATAAATAAACAAGGAAAAGAGAGAGCTAGGGAGACTAGCCCTCTCATAAGTCCTTAATAATTATTGAAATTGTTCGTCGTAAATGTAGACGTTACCAGTTTCAGCAATAGCTTCAGCTTTCAACGTTTCGAAAGTATTGACCATTTCTCTACGTTGTTCACCAGTTGGAGGTTCTAATAAGACCCACATACCAACAAGTTTAGAATTCGATAAACCATAACCAGTAGATGGAGATTCGTAGCCGATAGCGTTAGAAATAGATGCTCTATAGCCTTGACCTTGGTTATATAAAGGTAAGCAGATGTAAAGTTCATTTAAGAGCATGTATTCAGCTTGAGAGAAATAAGAGAATCTGGAGACATAGTCTTGATATTCTTCACGGCCTGCTCTTACGATTGCATCGTATTCAGCAAGAATGTTTTCCATATATTCAAGAGCAGTTCCTTCTTCATTTAAGCGATAGCCATCAACTTCATTATCGGTACCAGTCGTGAAAGCCATATCACCACCAGTCGTGTAAATGTTAAGGTAAGAAAGTGGATCGCCGTAATCAGCTTGCCAGCCCCAAACATTTAAATGACCATATGCAGAATTTGCAGCTTGACTCCAGTTATCTTGAGAAGTGAAATTATCGTTATTGACGACGCGGAGTAAAGGATATTCATTTCCACTGCAGAGTGGCATTTCTTCAGTTACTTCACCTGCACGCACAGTGCAACCATTCGCACGATTATTAAGTGAATTAGCCCAACGAGTATCTTCTCTCATACTATCGTCGGAGAAGCCACCTAAAGAAAGTTGTTCAACTTTAATAGGAAGTTTAATTTGATCTTGAGGATTTTGTTGGTTGTAAAGTTCAATTGCTTTTTCCGCTCTTTCACGGAGAGGAGTAATTTCATCAAGTGTTAAATTGACACCATCATATTGACCTGGTCTCAATTTTTCTCTAGCTTCTTCAGCTGTCATACCTTCTTGTTGACCATAATATTCATAATAATAGTCGGTGTAATCAGTGTCAGTATCATCAAAAACAAAGTTTTCTGGCACTAAGGTATTAAGTTGAACTTGTTGTTGTTCTTCTAAGATTTCACCATGACGTAAATTGTAGACGGAGAAGTCAAGTGATCTTAAGAGTAATTCACGCACTTCTTGAATAGATAATGCAAGATTTGTGTTATGTAATTCTGCATCTGTTAATTCAGAACTTTGTGCGTCTGCGCTTGTTCCACCATCCACTAAGTTAGGACGGTTAATATTTAAAGTCATTAACCAAGTATAAGAAATATTGTCGTAGAAACGAGAGTTGACAATAGGATCGTATGGATCTTGTAAAGAACCAGTTCCATCAGGACCAGAAATGTACTTATTCCAGCCTTCAATATCTTTAGAATTGAGAGTGAAACCATCAATTTCACCATTTTCGAAAGCGATTCTTGCTGTATTTTCATTCGTCGCTTGTTCAGTGCTGATGATGTGATAAGTAACAGTATTTACGTGAACATTATCTTTGTCCCAATATTGTGGATTTTTCTCATAAACAATTTGACTGTCGTCAGATTCTTGTAAGAGATATGGTCCACAGTAAAGAATATAATCCGCACCACGTCCGAAATCGTTTGGATGAGCCGCTAAGAAATCAGCGTTCGTCGGTAAGAATGGCGAATAAGTAAGCATCGTTGGGAAGAAGTTTGCAGGTTCAGTTAGAGAATACACTAATTGACCTTGTTCATTCACACGAATGCCAACTCTTTCAAAATTGCCAATAGGTGTGACATCGTCCGCGCTAATGGTAACATTTTCGTGGAAGTTATCACGGATGTATTGTTGCATTCTAAGAGCTTTTTGGGTGTCAGTTCTTAATCTTTGAGCTTCAGTTGGATTAGTCGCAATTAAATATTGAACATAGGTGTAAGCTTGATATTCTTTAGTACCTTCGATGAACATCGTCACCATGAAGGAAGTATCAGACATCGTCGAATAATCAAGAACACGTTTAGCAGTCGTAATCCAGTCTTCAGCTTTAACAAATTGCGGTTCACCAGCGCTATTGGTGTATTGTTTACCATCGTAAGTCATCCAAGGTACATTTTCGCGGATGGTGAAGGTAAATTCAGTCCAGTCATCACTGTGAGTAACATTTTTAGCAAGAGCTTTAACTAAACGACCATATTCATCGTTAGTGAGCAAACCATCAACAAAGTTAGCGATGTGGTTAGAGTTCGTTGCTTCTTGAGTTTTATGATAGTCGAGAGTATCGAATAACACTGTGTCAAACGCATCATATGTTAACTTCGCGGTCGCGCCAGGCATGTAAACACCAGTGACAGTTTGGGTTTCAATATTAGGACCACCGCAAGCAGTGAGAGCCATGATAGTAACGCCTAGAACCGAGGCTTTTAAACCTGATTTTTTCATGTTTGTTTCTCCTTTCGTAAACTAATCTTTTGAAAGATTATGCGTAATGATATCACTTTACGTATGTATGACGCAACAAAAAATATTAAAAAAAAATAAATAGCGATACAAATAGTTAAAATTAACTAAAGTTAAAAAGGCAAATTTCCACCGTTATTTGCACTTATAATTTCTAAAACTAATGCCAAAATTAAAGTTACTATGGCGGCTAAAAATAGAGGCGTGCGAAACTTCCAAGCTTGATCTTTTTTATCTTGAGGAAGCTTTTCATTCCACTGTTTTGTCTTGTGTCGATACTTACCGATAATAATTTCTCCACCAACGAAACCAATCAGTATAAAGATGAAACCAAAAGCACATAACATAAAGATGTAATTCCAGGGATTAATAGTTGGAAAATTATAAATGATGATGAAGTGTTGAATAAAAGACACTCCCGCACTCAAAAGTATCAAGATGCTAGCGACAAGATAAGTTTTCCAATTTTTTAAAGATGTTTTCATATCGTTTATTTTTACCGCATTAAATAATATACTAATCGTATGGCAAATCCAAATCTTAAAGAAAATAAATTGAAAAGAGTTATCGCTTTACCCTTTAGAGGAATAATTCGTAGGTTGTCACCTATTAGTTATGTAAAGTTGCAATATCGCTATATCACTCACCATAAATTAAATTTAAAAAACCCTGTGCGGTACACCGAAAAACTACAATATTTAAGATTATTCGTTTATCCTTACGATCAAAAATATTCTGACCTTGCTGGTCGTGTCTTAGCAAGAGAACACATTAAAAATTTAGGTTATGAACATTTACTCATTCCAATATATGGCGTGTTCGATAAATTTGATGATATTGATTTTTATAAGTTACCAAACAAATTCGTTATGAAATGTTCACATGCTTCCGGGTTTAATGAAATCGTTTTAGATAAAAATAAAATCGATCTGAAATCGCTAAAAAAGAAATTTGATAAATATCTTCGCACCGATAAAGGTAAGATTTGGGTCGAAAGACATTATTCACACATTAAACCACAAATAATTATCGAAAAATATTTAGAAGAAAAAAATAAGCTACCTACCGAATATAAAATTCATGTCTTTAATGGCAAAGCTAAATATTTATACGTCGTTAGAGACCGCGGCATCGACATCCGTTACGATAATCTTTACATCGACTGGACAAGATTTGATGGAGCACAATTTAACGGATGGAAAAGTGGTGATATTACACCAGAAAAACCGCAAAACTTCGACGAATTAGTGAAAATTGCTGAAAATATCGCTAAAGATGTCGTCTTTTGTCGCGTCGATTTATTCGACGTCAATGGAAAGATTTATTTTAACGAAATGACCTTTACACCTGCAAAAGGAACTTTGATTTTTGATGATGATAACGCCGACTTTGAAATAGGAAAGTGGCTTGATATAAGTGAATATTTAAAAAAGAAATGAGCCCGCCTTGGACCCATTTATAATTTAGCGATAACAACACTACTTCTAATACCAATTTGCGAACGGGAAATTAACTTCGTAAGCAAGAACGTTGAAAGTATCTAATGTGACGCCTTCTGCATTAGGAATTTTTACCAAATCGTAACGTAAGCCAAAGCCGACGATACGGCTAGAAATTTCTTCTAATGCAATGTCAGCGTAAAATCCTGCAAAACAATAATCTCGATGTATATCGCCCATGTCAGCTTTAATTTCAATATTGCTTAATTTAAAAGCATGACGAACATAAGGTTTATCGCTAGTGGTCCCTCCACGGACATATAGATCAAAATATAAATCTATGACAAAAGGACTATCCCATCCAACTGTTCCATTTGACGTGTTTGTGGCCCCTCTTAAATTAACGGCAAAGAAATTATTAAGTGAAAGCGAATCAGAAATAGAAGGATAAGAAGAATGTAAACTTAATTCTTTTGGAAACTTCATATTAAATCCACCTTCCAAATTTTCATCACGTATCATATCTTTTTTAACTTCATCATAAGTGTAGCCTTTATCGGCAAATTGGATACGTCTAAAAACCCCTTCACCATCGCAGAAGATGTAGCCATCAAATAATCGAGATAAGATGCCAGTCGAAGCGAAGGAAGGCTGGGCCCTCGTAATTTTCATCGTCGCACCATATTCTTTTCCGTAGTAGGAAGGATTATTATAGTAATCCTCTTCGTAACTTAAATCTTCATATTTATTAAATTCGTAGAAGTTAGGATCATTTACGCCTTTAAAGTAAGTGCCTTCTTCTAAAGTATGATCGATCGTATCGTAACTATCGCTAGCAAAATCTTTTTCTTGGAAGATATTAAGTTTAAATTCTTCGATGGAAGTATGATTGTAATCCGTATTGCTATAAGTCTTAACGCATGAGGTTAAAGATAATAACAAAGAGAAAGTTGAAATTAGAAAGATAACTCTTTTATTTTTCATCATGTTTTTCCTCCTCAATTTCATCGAAGATAGATGTATCTAAAAAAGATTTAATTTCGACACTTTTTTCTTCCGCTGGAACATCATCGACCTTTTCTTCACTTAAGGGAGTAGCTTCTTTTAACTCTAAGTCTTTGGCCTTTCTTGCATAAGTAAAACTATAACCGATGAAGAAGAAGGCGACGAGAGTAAGTGGGAAAGTAGAATAAGACATGTAACGACCTTCGACAGTGTAAGGAATGCTTTGATAGAAGAATAAAGTGTAGACGAAATAACTTGCCACGAATAAGACGATCATCATCTTGACGTGCATCGGACCTTTTCCAAATTTTAGATAACGTTGTAAGGAGATGAAAGCGAAGACGATGAAAGTAATCAAAGAGATGAAAGCGAAGAAACCAGCTTCGTTAATGACATCGAATATAAATGAACCAGTCCCATGACCATAAGTTCTCGTCGAGCCAAATAAGAAGCCTATCACTCCACCATTGTTGAAATTGGAGATGTTATTAGAGAAATCTAACACTAGTTTGATGTTTTGAGCGTAACGATTTTCGTTGAACAAATAATTTAATAAACCATTACTGGAAATGAACGATTTTAAAGATTCAAATGAATTCCCCGACTGGGCGTTCATAATTAAGATGACGAAGACGATGAGGAATAACGCTAAGGCTAGGATAGCAAGAACATTGATGATCCAACGTCCAATATTATTTTTCTTCACGAAACGGACGTAGAGAGCAAAAAGTAAGCCTACGAATAAGACGATTAACGGTTTAAAAGATGGAGTAAAAATAAGTGTAAGAAGACCTAAACCACCAAAGATGGCAAATAAAACAAATCTTTTTAAATTCTTCCTTGGAGAAATAAATAATAATGCTGGAAGACAAGACGCTAAGACGAGAGCGTAAACGTTAACAAAATTAATATCCATCATCTGAGCATTCGTAATTTGAGAAATCCATAGCCCAATATCAGAAAGAAGTAACATCTCACCATCGTAATAAATGTAGCGACCTGAGTAAATTTCGCTATAGAATGGTCCATAATTCGCTAAGGTGACAATTAAAGATATAGAAGTGATGAACGCTAAAGCGCCAAACAAGACGAGCAACGTCGTTTCCATCTTAAAATCTTTATCTTGCTTTAAAGATATACCAGCAAAGATGAAAGATAATGGTCCAACAAAAGACACTAAGATTGATAAAATATTTGAATTAGTGATAAAAAAACGAGAGAAAGCAGTAAAACAAATATAAAGAATAAAAGGAATAGTGAAAAGCAGTAACGCTAATTTATCTTTCTTTTCAAAAAGAATGACGTAAGGAATTAAAAATATCGCTCCTAGAAAACCTAAGATAATCCAAATTTCAGAAAAGTCGCCTAAGTTTATTGCCACTAAGGCTAATATTTCCATGAAGAGGAAGCCGATGAATGAGCCATTTCGTTTGATAAAATTAAGCATATGAAGTCCTCATCTTTTTTTCTACTTTTTTTATCATAACACAAAATAAGTGTAAATTTTAATTAAAAGAAACGACGGTCAGCCTTATGTCTAAAATAGATTTCTTGCATCCTTTTTAAAGAAACTTTATTCTTACCTTTTTCTAAAGTCGGATTAGCTTCTTGTTTTATATCTACTTGCCAACCACAAACCGGGCAAAAACCCGTTAAATTACCTTCGACACGCGTAAATTCACCACAACAAGGACAAGGTTTTAATGCCATATAATTAATCTTTCTTGGATAAATATTCCTTTAAATATTTTAAACTATTTTTTGCATCGTTTTTACCCATCTCATAAGTAAGATCGAGATTCTTTTCATCTTTATCGCTCGCTAAGACATTATTGATAGGAGGAATTGGGCTACTTGGTGCAATAAGAAATAATTTATGTTCTTTTTCATACTCATAAAGATCTTCTAAATTTTTATTATACTGTAGTGGATAGTCATATATCCTCTTAGCGAAATTAGGATATTTAGCGAACCTTAGACAAGCAAGTTTGGTCATGTTAGAATTTTGTTTTTTATTAACATCTGCACGATAACTTCTATCACGTGTAGATACGACGCATACTTTTGTCGCGCCATCTTCTATTGCTTTTTTAAAGGGAATGCCATCAGAGTAGCCACCATCAAGATAATAATCGTCACCAATTTTAACTCTTTGTGACACAATAGCGATGCTACTTGAAGCTTTAGAAGCTAAAAACATATCATCATTTTTATAATTATAAAAGTAACTAGGATTTCCTGTTCTAAGATTTGTCGCGACATAACAAATTTCAATATTTGTATTATTAAAAGTATTAAAATCAAAAGGCCATTCGTCTTTTAAATATTCAAAAAACATATATTGAAAATTAAAAAAACTACGATACTTCACTAAGTTTAGAATTGAAGCAAGTTTATGATTAGATAACGAATCTTTTAATAAACGATAGGAACGATTTTTTTGTTTTGTTACATAAGAAAAAGTACATAATGAGCCAGCACTTACTCCAATAACATAATCAAATTCGATACCTTCTTCTAAAAAAGTATCTAAAACACCTGCGGTGTAAGCACAACGAAGCGCTCCGCCTTGTAACACTAATGCGCGCTTTTCTTTCATAAATCAATTTGTTGCAAAATCATTGGTCCTAAAACATCAATTTCATCATTGTTTCCGACGTTAATAATATTCGCGTTATCTAATAAATCGATGTAACGACCGCGTGGGATTTTAATCTTTTGCATTTCATTAGAAAAATTAAATAAACCATAAAATCTCGTTTTAGGAGCAAAACCAGTTGCTAAAACAAAATCTTTTAAAGGAGTTTTTATGAAACAGAATTCATCCAATTTACGATAATCTTTGCTCTTTTTAATGCGAATTAATTTTTTAATAAAATTATAGAAAGTTTTATCCCCACTTCTTTTAATTGTTCTTTTTTCAAATAAAGGAGGTCTAACATCGTCTTTATATTCTTCACCTGCGTATAAGAATGTTGCCCCTTTAATGAAGAAGTTATAAGCAGTTAAACTTTTTAAAGCGTTTCCGCTAAAATATTTTGCAATCCTTTCGGTGTCATGATTTTCTAAACAATTTAATTTTAAGAAATTCTTAGGATAAATCTTTTCTTGTTCGTCAATTGTTTCTAATGTACGATTTAATGACTCTTGATCTTTATGTTCAAAATAATGCATAAAAATGAAAAGATAATTATAATTATAGGTCGCATCGAATGTAGGGAATAAATTAACATCTTCTTCACAATAATAACCTTGCGAATGAAGATATTCGATGAAGCTTGGCTCGACACATTCGCCGATGAAAATTACTTTCTTGCCTAATTCTTTTCTAGCTTTCTTAAAAAAATTTAAAGGAATTAAAGAACAAACATCGAATCTAAATCCATCAACTTTTAGCTTACGATAAAATTTTAATACCCCTAATAAGTAAGTTAGAACTTCTTCATTTTCTAAATCTAAATCCATGACGTCAGACCAATCACCAACACGATTAGCCTTTCCACCTTTAGAAATTAAATAATACTCAGGGTGTTCTTTATATAATTTCGCATCTCTAGATGTATGGTTAAAAACCATATCCATAATTACTTTCATTTTTAAAGAATGAGCCTTCTCTACAAGTGAAGCTAAATCTTCTAACGTTCCTAAATCAGGAGAAACTTCTAAATAATTTTCAATAGAATAAGGGCTACCATAACTTCCCTTACGATTAAGCTTTCCAATGGGGTGAATAGGTAATAAATAAATAATGTCTATACCTAAAGCTTTAATTCTTTCTAAATCATCTTCCACCGCTTTAAGTGTGCCTTCATCTGAATAATTTCTTGGAAATATTTGATAGACTACTCGTGATTTTAAATAATTATAATTACGCATAATGTTTTAACCTTTCATTAAATTGTCACAATTATTATTTCTTGTTAATAATTTACACCATATTTAATTTATAAAAAAGTATAAACTTTTTCTTGCATTGCGTTTATAATTTAAAAGTATTTTTAAAATTGGAGAGAATAATTCATGAAAACACTCATCGTCTTAAGCGCCTTGCCCGGCGCAGGAAAATCAACTTATTCAGAACAATTTAGAAGAACACACAAGAATGTTTTCGTCGTTTCAAGTGATGAAATACGTAAAGAATTAACTGGTGAATATCAAAACTTTACGATGGAAAAAGAAGTGTGGGATACCTATTTAAAAAGATTAAATGAGTATGCTTTAAAAGATTTGGATGATTTAACCGTCATTGCTGACGCTACAAATCCTACGAATTATTTTAGAAAATATTATTACGAAAATACATTTAATTATGATGAAAAAATTCTCGTTTGTATTTTCAAACCTTGGGAACTTCTTCTCAAACAAAATATGATGAGAAATGAAAAGAAAATAGTTCCAATGTATGCGATGGAAAAATTAAGAAATGAGTGGGAAGATCCAAACGAAGAAATTATTGGTTTATTTGACCAATATTTAAGAATTAATCGTTGGTTCTCTTCTGATAAAGTGCCACAAAAATTTTATTATAAGGAATAATTTAATATGGATTATCGCGCTTTTGAAAAAAAATATGTTCCAATTCAAAACGTTTTAGATTGTTATGATCATCTCTCTCCGTGTGGTATTTTAGATATTGTTCAAGACATTGCTGGCCGTCACGCGAACAATTTACATCTTGGTTTTTATGACTTAATAAAAAAAGATATTACTTGGGTCATCGCTCGCACAAAGATTGAAGTGTTAGATTTTCCAAAATACGCAACTGATATCTTAGTTAAAACTTGGCCACGTCGCCCTGGACGATTCGATTGCGACCGTGATTATCAAATTATTGATGAAGACGGTAAAGTGTGCGTTAAGGTAACTTCAAAATGGGTCGTTATCAACACCAAAACACGTAGAATGGTTTCCCCTAATGACATTTTTGATCGTAATGGAATTTATGAAGATGATGTAAATTTTGAAAACGTTAATGGGTTACGTTTCACAATTGATAGAATTGATGTTCATTATCGAACAAAAGTAACGATGACAATGTTAGATCATAACATGCATATGAACAATTCTCGTTATAGTGAAATTATTTACGATGCTTTAAAACTTAAACAAGATGAAGTTATTAAAACATTTGAAATTAATTATCATAAGGAATGTCGATTAGATGATGAATTAGATGTTTTAATTAAAAAAGAAAATAAAGAAATTTATATCGATATTAAAAAAGATGAGGAATTGAAGGCCAAAGCTTATATTACCTTATTTTAAAAGCATTCTTTTATTTCAATATTTCTAATACTTTTAAATAAAATTTTATGATTAATAGTTATCATCGTTTTTGCATAATTATCAATTTTTGTGACAACTTCATCAATCGTATGATATCTTTCATCTTCCTTATTAAAATATGTCACTTCGATACGCATACCAGGATGAATAAGATGTAAGACTTCGTCAATTTCTTTTGCTTTTTCTTCCAAAATAATAATTGCTTCCTCTTTACTAACTTCAGCTTCTTTTAATGCCGCATGAAAAGAAGATAAAGATTCGAAAGGCAAAAATATTTTTGCACGAATATGGTTAGGCATCTTCCCCACTGGCGTGTCCTCCAATAAGCTTATTTCTCGTTATTCCTGTCGCATTATTTAATAGATTTATGCCGCGCAAAATAGAGTTTTTACCAAATTTATCACGAATATTATTCATCGTTTTTTCTAATTTAGCTTCTTTTAAAGCTGCTTTGTCACTAAAAAATAAATTTGATGTTATAGCATTTTCTTCATAGATTGAAGATAAACCGAGATGAATCGATCTAATAAGACGAGATTTATCAACTTTTGTTTCGAATAATTCTAAGAAAAAATATTTTAACCGATCGTAAGTTTGAGAGATGATCGGTAAGACTTTGCATCCTCCACTAGATAAAGGTAAACCATTAGAATAACCCACATATAGAGAGATACTTCGACATGCTTTATGTGCTTTATTAATACGTAAACTAAGTTCATTAACCATTTCGAGCATGACTACTTTCGCGTCCTCATAACTATAATCTTTAAAAAGTATTTGCGAAGATGAAAATGTTTTATCTTGAGGAACGTAATTTTTAATATCTTTCATTGTGACACTTTCTTTTCCATAAGCATGATCGATAAGAAGTTCAGCATCGACGCCAAATTCTTTATAAAGTAAGGCTTCATCTACTTCGCGAATTCCTTTTAGGTTCGAAATATTAAACTTATTTTTTAATCGTTTGGCGATGCCATTCGCAATCATCCAAAAATCAGTAATAGGTGTGTGTTCGCTTAATTGTTTCACGTATTTATTTTCATCTAAAAAATAAACTCCACTCGTCTCTTTTTTAGCGTAGATATCTAAAGCAATTTTTGCTAGATATAAGTTTGTTCCAATACCGCACGTCGCTACTAGACCAATTTCATCTTTAATCTTATTAATTAAAAATGTTGCAAATTGTTCTTTGCTCATTCTATACATCGATAAGTATTTGCTTACGTCTAAAAACATCTCATCGATCGAATAGACGTGAATATCTTCCTTAGCAATATAACGTTGATATAGTTTATATATTCTTACTGCATAATCGATATATAGTTTCATCTGAGGCTTCGCAATTATACATTTCTTTTCTTTGGGTATTTCAAATAAACGGCAACGATTTTTTACCCCTTCTTTTTTAAGATGATATGAAACAGCTAGGCACAAAGCGCCTCTACCACGACTTACATCCGCCACAACAAGATTTTCTTCGAGCGGATTTAAATCTCTTTCCACACATTCGCAAGACGCATAAAAAGATCTTAAATCGATACAAAAATATATTTTACTAGTCACTAATTCATTCATTTTTTCACCTCGAAGGGAAGTGCTTTTAGTCTAGTAGATGAGATCTATTTAACAAAGAAAAATACTCATCTTATTTAGACGTTGTCTAATTTTCAAAATTGTCAATATGAAGAATGAATTTTTTATCTAAATTCTTTGAGAGCATTATAAGGAGCAACTTTATTGATGCGACCGATGAAAGTAAGTGAGACAAGCGGAGGAAAAATAAATGTAAATAAGAAAGGTAGTAATAAGGAATAAACGTTCCAAGAAACAATTGTGAAGGCAATGGGATTACGCACCAATGCGCCAACAACTATCTGATTTAATACTGGAGTTAGAGCCATACCACACATCACACCAATAAAAATAGAGACAAAGGTTAATAATATAATCGTAATCAAAAAAGACGCATATATATGTTTGTTATCGATAGCTAAACACTTCATGATAGCAATTTCACGATATTTATCTTTGAGAACAGAAATTATCCAAAGTAGTAAAACGATTCCGGCTATGAGAAGAAACACTAAGCCGATGATAGAAATGAAAGCACCCGTCCCACCAGAAAAAACATCTGAAAAAGTGTAAACAATATGCCCAGTCGTTTGAACACGTACTCCGTGACTAAATAAATAGTTGATTTTATCAGGAACATCTTCAACATAAATATAGACTATAGAGCGATAAACGGTTTGTTTTAATAGTTGATCGAAAATGTCGCCGGTGACATATATTTCTGAAGAATTATCGTCGGTAACACCAACGATAGTTACTTCTTCCCAAAAGGATGATAAATCCTGATAACATATCTCAGTATTATTACGATTTTCTGGAAGATAAGTATCAAAATCAGGAATTTCAAAAGTTAACCCTACGGCCTCAGAAGGTGACACGCCATCTAAGTAATTAGCGATAAAACTTTGGCTTACAACGATTTCATCATCGTTAGCAATTTGCCTACCAAAAATTAAATTTTGCCCGTTAAAACTAGTGTATTTTTGAAATTGTGTCGCTGGAGCGTCACCAATTTTTTGTAGAGCATGTACTTCCATCACACTATTTAAATCGCACAACGAAAAATAATAGTCATACGATATAAAACCAATATATGTATAACTATCAGAACTTATGACAGTTTCTATTGGCTTAATAGTCTCTCTAGCGATAGGAACGTCGTGTGAGCCACCAAATACATCATTTACTTCTAATGATGTTAATCCATACTGCGATGCAGCGTAACGAAGAAAATCAAAAGTTAATATTTCATTTTCTGGAACTTGATATTCTTTACCTTCGTAAATGATTGTATCGGATTGAACAGCAAGAAGCCTTATAAAATAAGTGTTATAACCAGAACCAGGCTCTGGAGCGATCATTGTGCTATCAACATGTGGATAATAGTTTTCCTTATCATATTCTGCGACTTGATGTAATTCCACACCTTCATAACAATTTGCGTTATTGCACTTGAAATACAAAAATGAATAATGAAGCCTTTCGGCATTTATTTCTTCTTGGACGTGTAAACCAACATTATAGAAAGTAAAATTAAAAGCATTGAAAATAAGCGCAAAAGCGAAAATTAAAGCGATGAAAGATACGACTGTTCTTCCAACCCGACTGAGAATGTTCCTTAAACTATAATATAACAAAAATGAACGTTTATTATTTTGACGGTCTGAAGTAATAAATTTTGTTTTTTCAGTTTTTCTTTCTTTTAACTTGATGAGAACTTTATCTTTTGAATTAACTAAATATTGGATTTCATCTTGATAGTTATTCTTCGTCCACGTTACTTCTTTTCCATCAATTATTAGATGAAGTTCACCTAAAGAAAATAGCTTTTCAATTAGAGGATTAAAAGCACTTTTTCCTTCTTCTTTTAAATTGAGAGTATAACTTATTCCTACTTGTTCTTTTTTAGTTAACTTACCATCGTCGATGTCATAGATTTCATCCGCGTATTCATAAGCGAGTTCTAAATCGTGAGAGACGACGATGACAAGTTTTTCTTTAGAGATACTTTTGATAAGTTCCATCACCATCTTCGAATTATCTTTATCGAGGTTACCAGTTGGCTCATCCATCAAGAATACTTCTCCACCCTTGATGTAACTTCTTAAGATAGCAAGTCTTTGTCTTTCTCCACCTGAAAGATATTTCACTTTGGTGTTTAAAGATATTTCGCAGTTAAATTGCTCTAATAGTTTTTTAAGTACTTCTTTATCTTTTTGGTAAAGACTTAAATTTTCATAGACTGTAAGATTTTCAAATAAGTTATATTCTTGGAAGACGAAGGATATCTTACTAGAAATGAAATTCGTCTTATTTTTAATAATTTGATCATTGAAAAGAATCTCTCCACTAGTAGGAGAATCAAGCAAACCTAAGATAGAAAGAAGAGTAGATTTACCGCTTCCTGAAACACCTGTTAAAAAATAAAGTTTACTGCCTTCAAAAACACAAGAGATATCTTTCAATATTTCTTTTTGTTTCTTACTTTTCTTATCTATTTCAAAAGATTTGGTAATATTTCTTAGTTCAATTTTCATAGTAATAATTTAATTATTTGTCAAGTGGTTGGAACATCAAAGTCGTTAGGTCTAGTGGTGAATGGTCTAGCATAAAATTTTCTGGTGTGACCCATAAAATAGTAAAAACCATGATAAGTAGTTTCGAAAGTAATCAAAGGAAATCTCGTAGGAGATATACCTAATTCTTCGCCGCCTTCATCGCAAATAAAATTAAACATTGCATAATAAACGATACTATTATGATTGTAATCATTCTCGCCATTTTTATACCAATATTTAATTTCAAAATGATTAGTTGCAGCATTGGTGGCAGATGTAATATCAAGCCCATTTGTTACCGACATGCTTGCACTAATATCAAAACCATCATTTGATATAGATACACCATATGAATAAGTAGTTTCTATTTCCTCAGACTGTGGTGACCAAGCTCCTAGAGTGTAGTCGGATGGTAAGTCACAATAAAGTCTAATTCCTCTAAAAAACCAATCATCCCATCTAGAACCAATTCCTAAAAAACCCCAATCTCTCGTTTTCCAAATTGGTGTTAGAACAATTCTACATAAGTAGGAGTATAAGGAAGTGTTTTGATAGCGCAATACACAATGATAAATATCAGTGCGATATTGTTCTTCTCCAGAATCATAAAAGGAATCAGACACTTTTCTAAATGTGCGAGAAGAATTGGGGTTTGGAAAAATATCCCAACCATCATCAATCTCAATACCATAATTTAGGCAATCTAGTTCAAAAACGGTTAATTCATCATCGCTAGATAAGATCTTTGCACTAGAAAAACAATAATCAACTGAATTAGAATTACTAACCAAGGCTGTCAAAGCCGCTAAAAAGAAATTTAATAATGCAACAATCTTTTTCATATTTACATTTTATGGTTAAGTCTATTTTTAGTCAATTATATTAATATTCATTAATGCATGATGAAAAATAACAAATTATTGTTTAAATTCTTTTTCTAGCTAAGCATAAGAACAATAGTACAATCTTTACTAGCAGCAACTTTAGTTTTTAAAAATTAAGTCCCATCCTTATAATAAAGGTGTGAGGATAAACATTTATGAAGCTATTCACTAAGCAAATGTTAGGCATTTTAAGCGCTGCTACTGTCGGACTTGTTGCGGTTTTAATTGTCGGACAAAGTGGGTTTATTGCCCCTACTTCTAGTAACTTATCAACTTATACAATTACGATGAACAATGAGACAACGAATGATTGGGATTTTTTAAGCACAAATGGATATGCTAATAAAACTGAACAATTTAGATATACAAATTTCTCTTTTGATGATTCTATTTTAAATAACACCAGTGGAACTAAGACGTTACAACTTAAAGCAAGTACAGGCAAAGTGTACAACGAAACTGCCATTAATGGTTTAATATCTTTGAGCGTTTCGTATAGTTCAACCACTAATTTAGTCGCTAGTTTTGGTAATGAAATTAATCCATCCACTTCTAGTTTTAATATTGTTTCTGGCCAAACTTATTCTTTAACTGAATATGCTCAAAATACATATCTATCAATTAAAACTGGGTCCAGTTATGCAAAGATTAGTGAAATTAAAATTACTTATTCTTGTATACCAGTTGAACAAACTACTCTTACAAGTTTAAATATTACCTCATTACCATATAAGACAACTTACGTCGTCGGTAATAAACTAGACACAGCTGGATTAGTCATAACTGCGAATTATAGTAATGGTTCAAGTAAAGTTGTGACAAGTGAATGTGTTCTTAATCCTAAAAATGGTGATATTTTAAACACAATTGGAACTCAAACTGTTACATGTACATATACTGAAAATGATGTAACCGTTAATACAAGTTTTGCTGTCGAAGTAAATGCTTCTACTAGCGAAGAAATTAGTGAAATTATTCTAACCGCTAGTCCGAATGAAATTGAAGTTGGTGAAACTACTACTATCAATTTAGAAGTCGTTCCATCCACCGCTTCAAGAAGCGTCACTTGGTCATCAAGCGATAATAATATTGCAAGCGTAAGCTCCACTGGCGTGGTGACAGGCATTAGTGAAGGAAGAGCCATTATCACTGCAACTTCCACGCAAAACGCAAATGTTAAAGACACAATAGAAATAACAATATTAGATTCAAATGGGGTTGAACCAAGCGTTAAAACTTACACTAAAGTTAGCGAAACTCCTAGCGATTGGAGTGGTCAATATTTAATCGTTTATAATAACTGGGCGTTCGATGGCTCATTAACAAAATTAGATGCAGTAAATAACTATCAAACTATCACAATTGAAAATGATACAATCGAAGAAGAAAGAGATATTTATTTCACTATTAAAAAATTAAATGACAACACTTATTCGATTCAATCCGCGAGCGGTTACTACATTGGATGTACTGGCGAAAAAGGTCTATCATCTAGCCTCACACAACAATATGAACATACCATTAGTCTAGGTACTGACACATTAGTTAATCTAACAACCACTAGTGGTGCAACTTTACAATTTAATAATCAGAATAATCAAAATAGATTCAGATATTATGCAAGTGATCAGCAGCCTATCACACTTTATCGTAATGGCACTTCTTCTAGCGGAAGCGAAGATGAAAAGACATTATCATTAAGCGCTAGTAAGACGACGATTAAAGTTGATGAAGCGATTACATTACAAGTTAAATCTAATTTCTCCACTAGTGTGACTTTTTCTTCAAGTAATGAAAACATCGCTACTGTTAACGATATTGGATTAGTAACAGGCATCAACGTTGGAAGCGCTACCATAACTGCTACTTCAACAATAGATGAAACGATTAAAGCAAGTATAACTATCAATGTTATAGACGCAAGTGAAGTTCACCCTGAAATTATCATTGTTTCAAACTATAAAGACACATATAACGTAGGTGATACATTAGATTTTTCAAACGTCACAGTTACTGGTTACTATGAAGATTTGTCTGAAATTGACGTGACGGATCAGTGCACTTTTTCACCCGCCAGCGGAACGCTCCTAACTGAAGCAGGAACGATTATTATTACTTGTACATATACTCCCACTGGAATACCTGATTCATTCGAAATTACCGTCGTAGGTGAAACTCAAACACTAACGAAACAAGATGTTAAATACGACTATCACGATTTAAAACAAAACGGCATCTATAATACGCCAGCTATGCCTTCAACTGGCAACTCTAAGATGCTAGTGGTTCCAATTTGGTTTGCTGATTCTAGTAATTATATTAATAACGTAGAAAAAGCTTCTATCAGAAGCGATATTGAAGAAGCTTACTTTGGTGAAGCTAATACTTCATCTTTACCGTGGCATTCAGTGAAAAGTTATTACGAAACTGAATCGAAAGGTACTCTTAACTTAAGCGGAGAAGTTACTGATTGGTATGAAACAAGTTATAGTTCCACTACTATCACTAGTGATCAAGTCGACTTACTTGTAGAAGACGTTGGTAATTCATTAAAACAACAACTAGGTAGCGAATACAATAGTTACGACACCGATAAAGATGGCTACATCGATGCCCTTATACTTATATATGCTGCGCCTTATAACACTACTGATGATGATTCACCTCTTTGGGCATATTGCTTCTGGTTACAACAAGAAAATTACAATATAAATAACCCAATCGCTAATACTTACTTCTGGGCTTCTTACATTTTTATGTATGAAAGTGGTAGTGACCACATCGATGCCCATACTTACATACATGAAATGGGCCACGTCTTAGGATTAGATGATTATTACGATTATGCTTATCAATATGGTAATAATCCTGCCGCAGGTTTTTCCATGCAAGATTATAATGTTGGAAGCCATGATCCATTCTCACAAATTGCTTTAGGTTGGGTTGAACCTTACGTACCCACTGAAGACATCACCATCGAAATTGAAAGTTTTCAAGAATCAGGCGATGTCATCTTACTTTCACCCGAGTGGACTGGTTCACCATTCGATGAATATTTACTTTTAGAGTTATACACTCCTACTGGTTTAAATGCATATGATGTAAATAATCCAGGCACTTATATTTCTGGTGCGGATGATATTGGAATAAGGCTTTGGCATGTCGATGCAAGGCTTAGAAGGTGTTACGAATCAGGTGGTTATCTATATCTTGACACAAATAGCTACTACACAGACTTTGATGCTGGTGATTATTATCAAATAGGACCATCAAACACAACTTATGTTAGTAATTCTTACGTTGACACGTCAGGTTATGCCGCCTTTGTAGAAGAAGACCAAAATTATGATTTATTAGCCCTTATTCGTAACAGTCGCGCGAACGATGATGAGATGCAAGATAATCTAAATTCTTTGATGCTCTTCAAAGCTGGCGATAGTTTTACGATGAGTAGTTATAGGTCTCAATTTCCAAAAGGCAGCGTTCTTAATAGCGGTTCATCATTAGGCTTTAGTTTTGAAGTCTTATCGATCGATGAAGTAAATCTAACCGCGACAATTCAAATTCAAAAACTTTAAAAATAAAAAACTGCACATCAAACCAAGCGTTTAAGCCACAATTTGTGTGCAGTAGAGAGATTCTATTCTTTATCCACTTTGCCTTCGTGGACGACGATTTGAGGATAAGGAATGGTAATGTTATTTTGATCGAAAATAATTTTAATTTCGCGGTTGATATCACGTTGCACTTGATAACGCAATAATTCGTTACATTCAGCGATGATGCGAAGCACCACTCCGCTATCGGCAAGTGATTGGACACCAGCATAGGTTGGACCCTTAACAATCGATTTATATTTTTCTTTAATCTTAGGTAAATTTTCTTCTAATATTTTTTCTACTTTTTCAATGTCATGCGTATAGCTAATGGAAACGTCGCATATCGCAGTCGATAATTTTGAAGTCATGTTAATGAGTGTTCTAATATCAGAATTATTGATAACTTTAATATCGCCACCAGCATCTTCAATTTTCGTCGTACGAATGCCCATTTCTCTCACCGTTCCCCTAAAGCCATCGACGACGATAATATCACCAATTTCAAAAGTATGTTCAAAGACGATGAAAATACCAGCGAAAATATCTTCGATGAGAGGCTGTGCACCAAGACCAACGATTAAAGATAAGATACCAGCGCTAGCGAGTAACACTGTCGTATCAATACCAAGAGTTCCCAAAATAGCAAATATTAAGATAATTGCTCCTAAATATTTAGCAAAACTTGAAAGTAGGCTCGCTAAAGCGCGACCCTTTTTGAACTTAGGTCCAACAATTCTTAAAATTAAGCGCACTGCGTAAGTTATTGTAATGACGACAAAACTTAATGAAACAATGCGAACGAACATGTCTAAAGCATACTCAGGCGCTGTATTCTCGGTTGGAAACTTGACGAACGGATTAAATACTTGATACCAATGTTCATCTTTCCAATAGTATGAGCCGACGATCAAAAGAATATAAGCGACTAAGATAATAGCGACAACGATCGAATGAATTGTTATTACTAGTTTCTTATTTTTCTTAATTTTACCCATAATTTACCATCCTTTCTTTAAAATTATATGAGAATTAAGCTAATGTATTAAATGTATAAGTAAAGTAAGTAAGAGTCGGTCTAGAATTATCTCTTATCTTTAAAGTATAACTTGCGTTAGATAATAATCCTTCCATCATTAAAGAGATAGAATTCGTATTATCGATAGGCGCCATTTCTAATACTAAAGGATCACTAGGTTCATCATTTAATTGTAAGTAAGGAGCTATTTGTTCAATTGATATATCGCCTAAGTCAACTTCGCAAGCAAACGATGAATTCGTGATATTAAGGCTACCTTGAATAAGACTCATAGGAGTGTAATAACTAAATTTTCTAGAACCAACATTATGTTCTTCTTGTATTAAATCTAGACGATAACTTGAATGTAAGATAGGCAAAGTTAATTCTAACGTATTGCTAGTGAAAAAATGATGAGTTTCATTCATCGTTTCATCGTTAAGACAAATTAAATTTGCGTTGATAAAGTAACCATTTGGATTATCGATGATGAACGTCAAATCATATATCCCATTTGCAACATCAAAATTAGAATCATCAATCGTTATATCGTAGTTAGGGATAGGAAGGGTATTAAATCGATAACTAAAATAAGTAAAAGTTGGTCTCAATGTATCACTAATTTTTAATAGATAAGGTGTGTTAGGCTCTAATTCGTAATGCGTAACAAATAAGACGTCTCCATCAGGCAGAGCCTCCGCTTTGGTAGCTTGTTCTAAATTGCCGTTAGGGATGAGAATAGCATCGATTTGATCGACGTTTATTTCCCCGGGATTTAACCCCATGACAATAGAAGAGATACCTATTTCAATCAATTCTTCGTTGACATTTATTCCTTCGTAATCACTAAAAAATGTTTGTCCCACTAAGAAGTCTTCTTGATAAAGTTCTAGACGGTAAGAAGATAAGATATTTGGTAAACTAAATTGATAAATTCCTTCCGTAGAAAATAATTGTTGATTTAATGTTTCATCATTTTCACAAACCAATAATGCTTCGATAAAATAACCATTTGGATTATCAATAATAAAAGTTAAATTATATTGTTCACTTATCTTATCATAATCACTCATATCAATTTCAATATCGTAAGTTGGAACATCTAAAGTGGTAAATGAATTAACTTCTCCTAAGTTCACTTCTTCCCCATTAGAGTTCAAACCTTGCAAATAATAAGTTGAATTAGGAGTTAAATCATAAAAAGAAGCAACGTATTGATTGGTGAAATCCGTGGGAAATAAATCGACGAGTTCAATCACTACTCCTTCCTCGTTTTCTAATTGGATACTTACTTGTTCATAATCGATGTTAGAAAGTTCGAAGAAGCAATGTGCTTGGCTAATGCCAATGATACTTTGCGCACTTAAAAATAAGATGGAAGTTGAAACCCCAATCACCGTTCCCACTACGATACCGCCAATACCAATAGCGACACCGACTGAACTACCGATGGAAATAGCTTTCGATGTTGAATCATCGCTCGAACTAGATTCTTCTTCAGCGGTAGAAATTAATCCGTTCGTGACTTGGATTTCATTATATTCGCCGGTTTCGTGCGATACTTCCTTATTAGCGATAATTTCATGCGCGGCAAAATTATTGAATTCATCGTTAGTGACATTTGAATTATTTTGCTTCATAAATATCCACCTGACTAAATTTTTACACGCGATGAGCGTGTTTGTCAAATAATACTAAAGTAAAATAATCATTTAAAAAATGGACGTATTCACTTCTTAATTTGAAGTTAGAAGTTTCTTCTCTAATTTTTTAAAAACTTCGATTGCAACTTCTATTCGCATAGCATTTCACAAGTTTTAATTACCTTAATATTTTCTTGTTCTAAAACATCTTCTATTCGTACGACAGCCTTTTCCATGATGTTAACCTCATCCACAAATTAAAATGAATCAAAAAGTAGAAAGAAAGATGAAGATTACACATTAATGTTTATAAAAATGTTAGGACATTTTCGCTCGAAATTGAAAGAAAAAAAGAAAGAAAATTTAAATGATTTAAAAAAACTAAACGCTTCTTATCTTTTCATATATTTTGCGTTTTTATAAGTTCCGATTTTATATATTTTATTTTCTTTAACTAGCGTTGCTAAAACTGCTTCAATCGTAGTTATTGAAACATCTGGGAGCAACTTTTGAATTTCTTTTTTTGATATGGGAACAATGCTATCTAATACGACCGCTTCAATTCGCTCATTCTTTTTATTTTTTCCGCTTTTGGTTTTTATAAATCTTCTATTCATTTCTTTATAGCATTGATAGAGAATTTGAAATGTGAATTCAATAAATGGATAATAAGTATTATTTGAGTCGTGCCACTGATTTTGGCTTCTTTCTAAAGCATCGTAATAATTTGCTTTGTATTCATCGATTTGATTTTCAAAGGAAATGTATTTGCCAATATCGTATCCTTCCTTAAATAGGAGTAATAATGTTAATAGTCTAGAAACACGACCATTACCGACACTAAAAGGGTGAATGGAAAGAAAATCCACTATTACACAAGGAATTAATAAAAGCGCAGGAATATTATAATCATCTCTATAAACTTGATAAGCTAAACATAAATCTTTCATTGCTTTTTTAGTTTCATGTGCTTTGGTGGGAACAAAAATAACACGTTTTATAGTTCCATCCGAATTCTTTTCAGCAATTATATTGTCGTCAGTTTTATATTTTCCACCTTCATCATATCCGATGTGTCTAGAAACAAGTAAAGCATGTATTCTTTTTATCGTTTCTTCATCGAAAGAAAGATGTTCATAATTTTCTTTTACGAACTTAATCGCATCACGATAACCTGCGATTTCTTCTTCATCGTGAGTAAGTGGTTCACTATTATTCTCAACGATTTCATTAATTCTTTGCTCAGTTGTAATAATACCCTCAATTGCATTACTAGCTTCAACCGATTCTTTGATAGCAATCGTTTCTAACTTAGCAAAAAGTAATTTATTTAAGCTTTTTCTTTCATCCGTTTTGTTCTTTAAATCAGTGATGACATTAGATAAAGAAAAAAGATCGGCAGTAATTGTTTTTTCCTTTAAAAATTTGTAAGTAAACTTATGCATAACACAATTTCTTTTCTGCATATATTTTAATATTTTATATGCAATAAATCAATCGCCATTTAGCACGCTGAAAGCATAACGATTAAGACTGTTTGATAAATTAGCGTCTTATACCACACTTATATTTTTCTGGGACTATTTTTGACTATTTCCGACGTGAATGATAGTGCTCTAAAATTTTTGGATACACAATGAACATGAATCGCTAAGAGCTAATAAAAAATAACCTATAATGACGAAGCATTATAGGTGTTTATTAGAATTTGTGTTTGGAAAACGCCTTAAATGCCCTCAAAATTGAAAAGCGAACGCCTTAAATGCCTAGTTTTCGGAATTGTTTTTAAGTTCTGGAGGTAATTTTTTTCCAAATTTCTTCTAATTCGTTGTTCAGTTTGCCTATATAATCGTTGGCTATATCTAAAAATAATTTTGGTTCATAGCTTGATTTTGGTTTTTCTATTTCAAATAACCCATTAAAGAGTTCGTGTATCATATTGTA
Organism: uncultured bacterium; assembly: GCA_949297055.1. Taxonomy (GTDB): domain Bacteria; phylum Bacillota_I; class Bacilli_A; order RFN20; family CAG-826; genus CALVUG01. The sequence goes on from CASFRI010000057.1 coordinate 42,648, forward strand.
AAAAAGATGTTTAAGTGAATCTTGATTGTCTGAATTAAGGTCGATTATTAATTCTTCGTTTTCAAATGAAAAAATAATGCAATCTTTGCCTTCTACTTTTTCTAAACGTGTTGGTATTATTCTTTTAGACTCCATAAGATTGTTTCCTTTCTTTAAATGCAAATTCACCACCCTCAAGGTAGGCCATACTTGTCTTTGTCCAATTCAATGATAAAGTTTCATCTGTTGTTAAGGTCAATTTATCAATGAAAAGATTTCCCACATATGTTTTTCCATATTCTCTATAAATTGAAGTTAGAGGAAAAGTTCTGACTGCGATATTTGCATCGTGTGTAGAAATAATAATAAGTTTATTTAACTTTGCTAAATACTTTAATCTTGGCACAATAACTTCATTGATATATTTATGCCCAACACTTATTTCAGGCTCATCCAAGAAATATGCTTCTTTACTATCATCGATTAATGAATAGTTAAGCAAAAGCATGGAGCGCTCCCCACTTGACGAATCGTAGTGTTCAATCTTGCTGCTGTTTTCCCATTCTATTTTTTCATCAGATTTAATACCCATAAAATCCTTCAAGGAAATTACTTTGTCATCACTATCCGATGAAAAAGTTTCTATTGATTCAGCCAAATTACACGTAAAAGCGGAATTTTTGATTTGAATTAAATCTTTAAGACACTTTTTTAGATTCGAGGATTTTAATTTTGTTGGGTCATAATTAATGCCTTTATCAGCGCTTGGATCTAGATAAATATCGGTCTGAACGAATACCGATCCCTTTCCCGGAATTTTTCCAATTTCATCTCTAATTGTTTTCCTTGAAGTTGAGATCTTATCTGTTATCCATTCTGATGCTTGGTAAACCTTTAGGCAATTCATATAAAAATCGACTAGTCCAGTTGATGCAGGAATAGGATCCTTTCCAGTTTTGCTTTGAGCAATTACTTTCATAGTTTCTATAGTGTATTTTTGTAAAAAAATAGCGTAGTAATCACAAACGGCTTCCCTGTATTTCGTTTGAACAGAAAGTAATAATTTATCTAGATAACAAATTAATTGGTCTTTATCGGTTTGTCGCAAAAATAAATCGAGTTTTTCTTTTTTAATTGTGTCTATTGATTGCTTGATATTTTTATATGACTTACCTAGCATCTTCATTTCATCTTCATCAAGTGCGCCATGAAAAGCGGCTTTAGTAAAACCAAATCTTGTAAAATTTGATATATTTTGTTGTGCTTCAATTCCTTTATAAAATTTATTTGTAGTCACAAGAGAAGGTGACGTCCATTCTTTTATTACCTTGAATTCAGCTTCTCCAGCTTCAATATTTAGCAAGTCGAAATATGAAGAACTAAACGGTCTCTTAATTAAATTCTTATAGTCTTCATCCTTAGTTTGGCCTTCATAAGAAGATATTTTTGATTCTCCCAAATCCAAGACCATTTTTTTCTTAAGAGCTCTTAATATTTTGGTCTTACCTGTTCCTTTACCACCAAATATAACATTAACGTCATGTCTTAATGGCAAAGTAATCTCAGTGTCATCAGGTTTATTCTCATCTAAAAATGGTTGAATTGAATAATTGATTTCTTCTTTTTGATTAAGAAACGTCTTTATTACTCTCGAATCCTTTTTTAACAAAAGCAGAAAACTTTCATAACTATTGATAGGCATTTTTAATTCAGGAACGTTCATAAATGGATAATGTGACCAATCTGTAACATCAGATCCAATAAAGGAATCAATATCATTGGCATACATAATACCAACGCTTCTTATATTCGAAGGTTCTACTAAAAATACATTATCAGGAACTATCTTTGACATTTCTTTACAAGCATTTTCAGAAAAACCATGGCTTTTTTGCAAAGCGAAATGAGCAATTGTGATGATATCTATATCGCTAAATTTCGTAATCACTTTTTTAAAATCTAGCAAAACATCGTCTGGAGATTTATTGCCAATCAATTCGTTGATTAAATTGCTAAATTTCAATGCGTGCTTAGGATTAGAAATAAAAAGAATGTGACCGTTTTCGCCTTCAAATGAAATATCAAACTCGACACCAGGCCAAACTTGTATCTCTTTCTTTTCTGAGGCGGTATGGAAAGAATTATATTGTTCCAAATCAAAACAATTGTGGTTTGTGATAGCCACGATTTTTACATCATTATCCTCTAATGTTTTAATAAAAGACGTTAAATCGACATTTCTTTTTGGAGAATCGCCACTTTTACAACGTTTGGTATGACAATGTAAATCAATTTTCATCTATCGTCGCCCCCTTACTCAATTCCCAAAGATTTAATGACAGCATCTTCGGGGCTGCTGTAAAAACTCAACTGGAACTTGGCAAAAAGGTCGCTTGGAACAGTGGCAATGTCGCCCGCGCTATTCATAGGAATCAGAATTTTCTTCGCTATGGCATCAAATGCAACTTGCATGACTTCAGATAATTCTTCCACTTTATTCAATCCCCTCCAATACTCACCGAGCCAAGCACCACCATCTAATGGGGTGACGATCCATTCAAAGTACAACTGCAATACGCTATAAACGCGGTTAAAGAAATACTGCTGTCTAGGCTCATTTCTTGGCCTAATCTTCCTTTTTGTTAATTATTTCCCAATGACCCGTTTTAGACGATCCGTTAAAACTTATACAATTTGACTCTTTGATGATTCTTGCCACGGTCTTAACACTTTTGCCAATTGTTTTGGCCAATTCGCTTCTTGTGATTTGATTGTTTTTTCTAATAGCCACAATAATTTTATCCAAATCTGTTTGAGGGACATTTTGAGGGACATTTTGAGGGACATTGTCCCCCAAAGGACTTTTTTCGTGATTTAAATCTGGCAAAGTCACCCTAAACCATTGACGACTATTGATTAGGAAAGTTCTTATATCATAGTCGGGATAGGCTTCTCTAATCCTCTTAATGCCTGTTCCGTAATTCTCTATAAATCCGAGCTTATGTAATAAAGCTATTAACTTTGGATTTCTAAAAGACTGAATACCCAACAAAATATCATCAACGTTATAACGACAAATTCCACCTGGATTTGTTATTTCTACCCTATTGCTATAAAATTCGATTTTGATGTTGGATGGCATGCTGTAATCAGCGTGACATAATGTATTTAATATAGCTTCTCTTAGGCTTTTTCCCGGATATGATTTAGTTTCTTTTCTTATTCCGCCAACATCAGGAATCACCGCTGATGTTATATTGAACATCTCAGCCTCATTCAATAAATCGTTTGTGATTTTAATAATTGAACCAGAAAATTCTTTTTTATATTTAAAGTTAAGGACATTGTCATAGCATGCCATTTTGACGATTGTGGGATTTTCGTCGCTTAGCAACAACGCTAAGTTCGTAAATTTAGAGTCACTATTTTGAATGCCAATAGTGAAATATTTATCCTCGCCGAATTCTAAGTTTTTATCATGAAAATATAAATTAATATATGAAAAATGTAGTTCTTGTTTGGGCGAAATTTCATCCTCCCAATTTGACTTGGAATAGTCCCTAATCATAGAAATAATTTCGCCATCCGTAGCTTGTCTCTTGCTTCTTCCGACTCTTATATATGTACCATTAGGTCTAGGACCTGTAGAAGAAAGATAATATGGTTTATTATTACCTTTCATAACTTCAATCACCATAACATTATCTTCATTAAAATAATGTCTAATTAGAGATCGTGCATCTATTTTAATTGCATCACTTATTATCGAAGAAATCTGCAAGTCTAAACTATCATGTAAATTATTATCGATTCCGGTAACTGTCCCATCATCTTCGACACCAATGTATATAGTTCCACCTTCAGCATTCAAAAAAGCGATAATTTCCTTATCTAAATCTTTTACTATCTCTCTTTTTAGTTCAATTCTGTCGCTTTCCTCGTATTTCATAATAAAAAATTGTTTACTCGACAATAAAATTATATATAAAAACAAGCAGAATATCTAGGAATTTGCAGTTTTTGTAACAGAACTTGCCATTTGTTAGAAGGAAGTTGAAGCCATTAGATATATTTTCTAAAATTGTATATCTAGAGAACTATTTCCTTAAGTCTCTCCAATGAACTTCGTCACATATTGGTTCATTTAATTTATCGTATGCCATACAACTATTATCTTATAAATTTTTACAAAAAGATACG
>CASFRI010000058.1 GCA_949297055.1 uncultured bacterium
GCGAGCATTTCCTCTCACTACCATTCATCCCTTACAACAGAAGTTTACAATCCAGAGGACCTTCATCCTTCACGCGGCGTTGCTCGGTCAGGGTTTCCCCCATTGCCGAATACTCCTTACTGCTGCCTCCCGTAGGAGTTTGGACCGTGTCTCAGTTCCAATGTGGCCGATCACCCTCTCAGGTCGGCTACGCATCCTCGCCTTGGTGGGCTGTTATCTCACCAACTAGCTAATGCGCCGCAGGCCCATCTATCAGCGAGGCTTTGGAGCCCCTTTTATATAGGAGAGATGCCTCTCTTATACGCATCCGGTATTAGCCAAGGTTTCCCTCGGTTGTCCCAAACTGAAAGGTAGGTTGCCTACGTGTTACTCACCCGTTCGCCGCTAGGGAAGCAAGCTTCCCTCGCTCGACTTGCATGTATTAGGCACGCCGCCAGCGTTCATCCTGAGCCAGGATCAAACTCTCAAAAATTGTATAAAACAATATTCTGATTAAAAATTTAATGTCTGTTTCCCAACTTAAATGATATTGACGTTGTGTTGTATCTATCTAGTTTTCAAAGATCAGTTGCATGCTTTACTCTCGTAAATTGGTGGGTCTTTCCACCGCATGCTTGACTATCTTACCACCGATTAAATATAGGTGTCAAGCAAATATTTTAGATATTTTTAAATTTTTTTATTAATATGGCAATTTTACCTATTAATATTTATATTAATGACGAATTCATCATCGTCTAGAAGCATATAAAACAATAAAAATACGAATTAAAATGTAAATAAAATCGCAATAGAAGTTAAAAGCATAATAGACGAAAAGTGAATCATTTTGAATAAAACCACTATTCAAATCGTTTTTAAATCTATTCATGTCATAAGCCGTGATAAGTAAGATAGCGATGAGCATGACGAACGTAATGACCCAGTCAAGCCAAGTCCACGTGCCATAAGTGGCGGGCATAAAAAGCATCAACATGAAGTTTGCGAACACTAACATCGCCCCGCCGAAAAGTAAACCTAAACCAATATTTGCGAATATATTTAAATTACCTTTCGTTAAAAAGCCGATGAGAGCCATCACTAAGAAAGCAAGACAAGTGACGCCAAAAGCTGTGGCAAAAGTTGGAAGAGCAACGCCAGAATCAAACATGAAAAAGACTGACATCAATATGCCCATACACACAGCGTATAAAATGTAAGATACCCAAGTTCCCACTGTTTTTCCTCTTATCGCTTTAGTGTTCACTAAGAAAATTAAGAAAATTTGAGCGATGGAAGAAACAGCAAAAATAGCAATCCAAGAATAAAAACCAACTTCTGGATTCAAACTCATAAAATAATAGAATAAAGATGGTAAGCCAATCGAAATACCACAAGAGATGGCTAATCCTAAAGCCATATATAAGAAAACACGCACGTACGCAAGTGCGTTACTAGTTTTGCTTACTGTCGTATTCGTCTCTAAATTTTGTTGCATAAAATCCATGTTCATCACCTCTTTCATATTAATATATAGAAAGACACATAAAAAAGCCACCAAACTTTTTTCATTCGATGGCTTTATGAACAATAATTGATACTATGTAATTAAATAATTGCTGTTAATAAGGCACGGAACGATTCCACTTCTAATGAAGCCCCACCTACTAAAGCACCATCAATTTCATCACTCGATAAATAAGAATGGATATTGTTAGGTTTAACTGAACCACCATATAAAATATGAACTTGTTCACTAACTTCTTTTCCATACATCTTTTCGATCGTTTGACGGATGAAAGAAATGACGTCGATTGCGATTTCAGGAGAAGCATTTAAACCTGTTCCAATGCTCCATACTGGCTCATAGGCTACGATAACTTTTTTCATCTTTTCTACATCTAAATCTTTCAAGCCTTCGACAATTTGTTCTTCGACGACTTTTTTAGTGAGTTTATTATTGAATTGTTCGAGCGTTTCGCCAACGCAATATAAAGGCACCATATCATTTTGAAGAAGAGAGACGATCTTTAGATGACATTTTTCATTCGTCTCATTATCGTAAGTTCTTCTTTCAGAATGGCCCACAAGTGCTGAATTAACGCCAATATTTTTTAACATCGGAATAGAAATTTCACCAGTGTAGGCCCCATGATCTAAATAATGGACGTTTTGTGAAGCAATGATGATACCTTCCGTATGCATTTTTAAAGTTTCTAAGGCTAGATAACTTGGAGCGATACCTAAAACGACGTGATGTTCTTTGGCTAAAGAGACGATAGAAGAAGTAACTTTAGCAAACGCTAAAGCTTCATCGTTCGTCTTATTCATCTTCCAGTTACCAAATAAAATTTTATTTCGCATATTAGCCCTCTAAAATCGTAATGCCAGGAAGCTTACCATTATTTTCAATCATTTCTAATGACGCTCCACCACCTGTTGAAACGTGGGAGAATTTATCAGAATAACCAAATTGTTTAATCGCTGCTGCTGAATCACCGCCTCCGCAGACACTAAAACAATTTTTAAGTTTAGCGACAGCATCACAAATGGCACGCGTACCGTGTTGGAAATCAGTTTGTTCAAAGACGCCCATTGGACCATTCCAGAAAATCATCTTCGCATGAGCTATTTCATCTGCAAATTTAACGATCGTCTTAGGGCCAATATCCATCCCTTCAAATCCATCAGGAATATTATTGTCTGGTGTCACTAATTTTTCTGTCCAATTTTCAAATTCGTTCGTCACTACACTATCGAGAGGAAGAACGATACGACCATGGGCTTTTTCGTAGCAATTTCTTGCATAATCAAGTTGATCTAATTCACAAGGAGAAGTACCAACTTCTTTTCCAAGAGCCTTTAAGAAAGTGTAAGCCATCGCTCCACCGATGAGAATCTTATCGCATTTGTTAAGTAAAGATTCGATGACTTTAATCTTATCGCTTACTTTTAAACCACCTAAAATAGCAATGTAAGGACGATCTTCATCTTTGACGAAAACACAACGATTTAAATTTTTCACTTCTTTTTCGACAAGATAGCCCATCGCTACTTCCTTTCCTTCTTTCTTAAGAATTTCAGGAACACCATATGTCGAAGCATGCGCTCTATGAGCACTTCCAAAAGCGTCCATGACGTAAACGTCAGCTAATGAAGCCCAAATAGATGATAATTCAGGATCATTTTTTTCTTCGCCTTTTTCATAACGCGTATTTTGCATTAAAAGCACATTTCCGTCTTTTAAATTAGCGACCGCTTCACTTAATTTTTCACCGCGTGTGGCATCGACGAATTCGACGTCTTGATTAAGTAAAGTAGCGAGTCTTTTAGCGATTGGGCGCATATTGTTTTTTGCTTTTTGTGCTTCGATCACATCAGCTGTTTCTTTATGCTTAATTTTGCCTAAGTGTGAAAATAAAATGACTCTTGCGCCTTTATCTAACAAATATTTAATCGTTGGTAAGGCTTGAACGATACGGTTATCATCACGAATTTCATGTCCCGCGAGTGGAACGTTAAAATCGACACGAACGAGCACTCGTTTACCTTTGAGATCTTTTAAATCTTCGATTGTTTTAATCATTGGTTTATCCTCCTAAACAAGAAAAAGAGCACCATATAGGTGCTCTCAAAATTCAAATTTTTACTTATTTACAGCCAAGTTTACGGCCCATTTCACCAGCGAGACGGACGAATTGGCAAGTGTAACTATATTCGTTATCGTACCAAGAGACAACTTTAACAAGTTGCGTACCTTCTGGAGTTTTGAAAACGACCGTTTGAGTCGCATCAAAAATCGAACCCGCAGTCGCACCGATAATATCGCTAGAAACGATTTCGTCTTCGTTATATGCTAAAACGTCTTTTAAATAAGTTTCGGCTGCTTCTTTCATCGCCGCATTAATTTCTTCAACAGTGACTTCTTTCTTAAGTAAAAGAGAAAGGTCAACTAAAGAACCATCGACGACTGGTACACGTAAGGCACCGCCACGTAGACGTCCTTCGAGTGAAGGAATGACGAGGTTGATAGCTTTTGCTGCACCGGTCGAAGTTGGAACGATGTTCGCGGCCGCTGCTCTACCACGACGTAAATTACCTTTTTTCACTAAGTCGAGAGTCGTTTGGTCATTCGTATAAGCGTGAACTGTCGTCATATAACCGCCAAGAATACCAAATTTTTCGTCTAAGACTTTACAAACTGGAGCTAAGCAGTTAGTCGTACAAGAAGCACCGGAAATGACTAAATCTTCTTTCTTTAAGCCATCGGTGTTAACGCCATAAACAAATGTTGGAGTTTCTTTATCAGCTGGTGCGGAAATGATGACACCTTTCGCACCACCACTGGTGATGTGGACCATCGCATCCTTTTTGCCTTTGAAACGTCCAGTACATTCTAAGACGATATCGACGCCATAATCTTTCCAATTGAGTTCTTCTGGATTAGGTTTACCAAGAACTGGAATACGGCGGCCCTTATACATGATGGCGGTATCATCTTCGGAAACACTAATATCAGATTCGCCAAATCTCTTATGGGCGGTATCGTATTTGAGTAAGTACGCTAATGTTTTTGCATCGGATAAATCGTTGATTGCGACTACTTCAAATTCGCCACCAAGACTTTCCATACGACGGAAGGCTAAGCGTCCAATCCTTCCGAAACCATTAATGCCAATTTTAATTGCCATATAGAAAATATTTCCTCCTTAATTGACGTATATTATTATAGCAACATCATAAGATGTTAACAACTTAATTTTATTTGTCTAACTTCCATTCTTTTCCACTTCTATTTCATTCGCTTCAATAAAAAAAGACTAACGCTATGATCACGTTAGTCGATATTAGATTATTTTTTTAAAAAATATTTATTTTTTGTCGTTAGCGTCACTTATTTGTACGAACGTTCCATTTCTTAAAGTTTCTACAACTCTTGCATAAGTATTAAGATGGTTTCTTTCGATAGCAATTTCGATGATGCCCCAAGTAAGTAAAACTACACCAGCGATAATACCCGCTAAAGCGACGTAAAATTCAAAGCATGTAACTGAAAATATTCTAACCGTCACACTTCCGATATTTTGTTGCTTATAAGAAAGCCAAATAAATAAGATACCGATGACCAAGAAAATTATACCTAAGACGACGCGAACAAGCCCACCATTAGTCTTATCACGTGAGACATTCTCACGCTTATGCACCATTTGAATTAATTTTTTTCTTTGTTGTTCATCTAAATTGCGATGAAGTTCTGCACCACAAAAAGCACATTTTGTAGCATTATTATCGTTTTCACGAGCGCATTCAATACAATACATAATTTAACTCCGTTCACATATATTATAGTAGCAATTAAAGATTTTTCCAAAACAATTCATCGTAAGCGACAATTCCTTTGAAAAGAAATTCTAAAGTTACGTCTAAACCTTCACAAATTTTACTTAAAACAAGAAGAGTAGGATTTCTTTTTCCGCGTTCTAAATCGGAAAGATAATTACGATTAATATCCGCTTTCAACGCTAAATCTTCGATGCTCATTTTATTTTTCTTTCTTAAATATCTTACTCTCATACCAAGTTGGACATTAACGTTCATCATTTTCACCTCTTAAAGATTCCGCTAAATCGTGTATTTGTCTAAATAGATGATAGACGTTAGATTTAGAAATTTCGATATCAAATATTTCTGACATAAGTTCTGCGAGTTCACGTAAAGAAGATTCGTCATTTTCTTTTCTTAAGCGTATGAGCCAACGCATCTTTTCACTTCTTATTTTTTCATTAGGAATATGACTTTCAATAATTTTAATATCTTCTAGTTGCACTCTTGCGGAATCTAGCGTTTTTTTCAAATTCGCCGCATCACAAATTTGCCACCTATTATCGATATTACGATAATCTCTTTCCACGCGTACATTTTCAAATTCCATGCACGCCACTTCTGCACCAATAAGAATTAAAAATGACGCTATTTGGTCGCTTCTTTTTAGATATACGACGTAATTATTTCGTCTTTTAGTCATATGTGGGCTAAAAGCTTTACTGCGATGTTTTCTAATTAACTTTTCTACGCTTTTTGCGTATTCTAGATTAGAAAATTGCATCTCTAAATGATAATTCGCGCTTCTTGGGTCATTGCATGATCCACTAGCGAGAAAACACCCACTTAAATATCCACCAATACAATCGTCATTTGAGACGATAGAAGGATCAATTTTATCGACTAAAAATTTAATTTTTAAATCTTCTAAAATCTCTTTTGCGTTTTCTTTTATTTCAATTGAATAAGTAATATTTTTATTCAATTTCATCTTCTTAGTGTAACTAAGACGTGGCTTAACTTCATAAATTGAAGTAAACAAAGAATAAATAAATCTAGCAATTTTTGCATTTTCCGTACGCACGATGATACTTAAATTAGAAATGTAAGAAACAAAACCAGAGGTTTTAATATAAGCACTTAAAAGTGCTTTTAATCTTTTTAAAACAAACGGTTTAGCAATAATTTCTTCTTTGACTTTACGAGCGAAAGAAAACATCTACACTCCTTTAACGATGTCGCGATGTTTGACGCTTGTATTATATTTAGCCTTATAATATTCACTTAAATATTCTGCAATAGCAACGCTTCTATGCCTTCCCCCGCTACAACAAATACCAACTGAATAAAGAGGTCTTCCTTCTTTCTTTACTTTATCTAGATAATAATCTAAGTAATTGGTAATATTTTTAATCAACTTAGCGGTTTCTTTAAAAGAGAAAATATATTCCATCACTTTCTTATCTAAACCAGTTAAGTTTTTTAATTCTTCTAAATAATATGGATTAGGAATAATTCTTACATCGAAAATCGTATCGACATCTAAAGGAATACCGTGTTTTAAACCAAAAGAGGTAAATGAGACATTAAAATCATCCATCTTATTAGAATAAATATCAAAGATGCGTTTACGTAATTCATGAACACTATAATCGGTCGTATCGATATATAAAGTGGCCTCTTCTACTAAATCAGCAATTTGTCTTTGATTAATTTCGAAAGCTTCTTCTAAAGAATAACCATGCGCTTGTAAAGGATGGACGTGACGAGTAAGTTTATAACGTTTTAAAAGTTCGGCAATGTCCGCATTTAAAATGATGACGGAAAGATTAATATTTTTTTCTTTCTTAGCTTCATTTATCAAAGCATGTGATAAATAAAGTTCAGAAACTAAAAGAAGTTTAATATCTTTTTTCGCCTTCGCATAAGAAATGAAAAGTTCATGCGTTAAAGAAGGAGGAACGTTTTGAACAATTAAATAACCTAATTCTTCAAAGACACGCGTCACAGTCGATTTACCTGAACCACACGCCCCTGAAACGATGACGACATCCATCTTCTTCATAAATTTAACCCTCGCTTATTTCAATTAATGCGTGGAGAATTTCTTCGTAATTAACGAAAGTAAATTTAGGTGGAATTTCCATCTTTTCTTCGATAGGCTTATTTGCGAATTTTACTAAGGCAAAATCAACATTCGCATTTTTGGCTGTCAAATAATCGTAATATGTATCGCCAACATAAAGCGTTTCTTCTTCGCTAATCGCTAACTTATTTTGACAAATTTTAATACCTTCTGGATCTGGTTTGGGGTTTTTTACATCATCGAAACCAACGATGACATCGAACACTCCTTCTAAATCGATAAGTTTCATCGTGTAATCGATAAATTTATTCGCTTTATTAGTGACGATAGCGAGTTTGTAACCCGCCTTTTTTAAAGCGAGTAAAGTTTTCTTTTCGCCAGGGAAAGTTTTCACGTAACGATCGTAATTTGGTTTAGATAAAGTATTAAATTCATTCATCGCTTCTTCGACGTTGACATCAGGGAAAGTTTTAGGAAGCGAAACTCTTAAAGGTGGACCGGAAAATTTCACCAGTTGGGCGTCACTTACCTCCATTTCAGGAGCGAATTTTTGAAACATTTGTCTCATCGTTTCAACGACCATCTTATCCGTATCCGCACTCGTGCCATCTAAATCAAAAATGATCAATTTATAATTCTTTTCCGCTAACGCTTGCGTTTTCTTTCTTCTTAAATAATAGCGAATAAGATAGTTCACCCCAATGAGAGCTAAACCGACACCAATCATCACGAAAGCTGTAATCCAAGAAGTATCATATTCGAATTGTGCATCACGAAGTGGTTCCATAATCGCTCGCGTAATACCATACCAAATGATATACATCGCCGCTAAGTTACCGGGAACCATATATTTTTTTAACACTTTACCAAAAATGTAAGCGATGACAAAATAACCAATTAAATTCGTCACCGATTCAATTAAGAATAATGGTACGAACATCGTCGTTCCAGTTTCAATACCACCTTGTGCCCAACCTACATCCATTTGACGAATGATGAAAGTTGGTAAGAACCACCAATTAGAAATAGCAGTTTCGCCGCCATAAACTTCGTAGTTGAAGAAATTGCCCCAACGACCGACCGCTTGAGCAATTAAAATAGTTGGAACGATAATATCCATGCAACGTAAAATGCTATAGCCTTTATTTCGCCACATGAACCAAAGGACACCGACGATGATGCCTAATACCGCCCCTCCTACAATTGCGAGTCCACCATCCCAAATTTTAAAAATATTTGTCCAATCTTGTCTAAATTCACTGTTCGGATTACCGATGACATCGATGACGACAAACCATATACGCGCCCCAATAATACCACTAGGTAAAGCAACGAGGAAAGTCGATTCAAGTAAGCCATGTTTACCATATTCTTTATACATCTTATGATCACAGATAAAATAAACTAAAATAGCCCCACCTAAAATGAATAAAGCATACCACGCAATAGTAGGAGTAACGTGATCTAAATAATTAGGGAAACTTATCCCTTCACCATTAATTAAAATACCTTTAGAAAGAGGATAAGGCATGTAGGGTGCATAAGAATCAAATAAGGGAATGAAACAAACGAAAGTCATGATGATTGAAGTAATCATTAACGGATAAAGAATCTTTTGAATACCTCGTTCTAAATTCGTCTTGTAATAATAAATAATAAAACTTGCAAAGAAGACACATACCGCTAGAACAAATAAAATTCCACCGATAATTAATAAGGACCAGTCTCTAGCGTTAAATGGATAATCATTTAAATAGACGATAGAAATAAACATCGCTAAAGAAAAGATAACCGCGGACGCTAAAGGAATTAAAAATTTTAATCCTAGACTTTTATAATCGATATTTACGACGTGTTTATTACGGCTAAAAGCAATAGCAAAATAGATGAGAGCAGCAAAACTTGCTAAACCTAAAATTAGGGAGATAAAGAAGATAGATAATGTCGCTGCATTAGAAGTTAATATCATATTTTTACCTTATAAAATTACCATTTTAAAATAATAATTTCAATCTCCTAATATTTCTCTTAAAAATTGACCGGTATATGAACGTGGGTTCTTTGCTACTTCTTCTGGCGTTCCAGTCGCGACAATTTCTCCACCCTTATCTCCACCATCTGGGCCTAAATCGATAATGTAATCGCTCACTTTAATAATATCTAAATTATGTTCGATGACGATGACAGTGTCACCGTGCTCGACGATGCTTTTTAAAACTTTAATTAATCTAGAAACATCATCCGTATGTAAACCAGTCGTCGGTTCATCAAGTAAATAAATAGTTTTACCTGTCGGTTTTCTTTGTAATTCATTTGCGAGTTTAACTCGCTGAGCCTCACCGCCGGAAAGAGTGGTCGCTGGTTGACCAAGTTTCATGTAACCAAGTCCGACGTCGATCATCATCTTAATACCATTAGAAATCTTAGGTAAATTTTTAAAGAACTCATAAGCTTCTTCAATCGTCATGTCTAAGACGTCAGAAATATTTTTACCTTTATATTCGCAAAGTAAAGTTTCTTCGTTATATCTTCTTCCTCCACATTTATCACATTTAATGTAAACATCAGGTAAGAAATTCATCGGTATGCGCGTCACCCCAGCCCCTTGACAATTTTCGCATCTTCCTCCAGGAATATTAAAAGAAAATCTTCCTTTATCAAAACCACGTGCTTTGGCGACACTAGTTTCAGCGTATAAATCTCTAATTCGATCGAACACTTTCGTGTAAGTAGCAGGATTTGATCTAGGAGTTCTACCAATTGGATCTTGCGTCACATCGACGATTTTATCGACAAATTTTAATCCTTCGATACTTTCATATGGACCTGGATGAAGATTTATCTTTTCTAAATGAGAAGCAATTATTTTATATAGAGTGTCAATTATTAAAGAAGATTTGCCAGAACCTGAAACACCTGTTACAGCAATGAAAGTTCCTAAAGGAAAACTTACATCCACATGTTTTAAATTGTTTAAAGATGCACCTTTTAAAGTTAAAAAGCGTCCATTGCCTTTATTTCTTATCTTTGGTACTTCAATTTTTTTCTTTCCGCTTAAATATTGACCCGTAATGGAACGAGGTTCATTCATCACGTCTTCGACGCTTCCAGCGACGACGACTTCCCCGCCATGCACTCCCGCGCCAGGACCAATATCGACGATGTAATCGGCTTCTTTCATCGTCTCTTCATCGTGTTCGACGACGATTAAAGAATTGCCTAAGTCACGCATCTTCTTAAGTGTTTCGATAAGTTTTGCGTTATCTTTTTGATGTAAACCAATACTTGGTTCATCTAAGACGTAGACGACGCCAGAAAGAGAAGAACCAATTTGAGTTGCAAGTCTTATTCTTTGTGCTTCTCCACCAGAAAGAGTCATAGCCATACGGTCTAAAGTTAAATAATCTAAACCAACATCGTAAAGGAAAGAGGCTCTCGTATAAATTTCATTTATTACCAGTTCGCCAATTTGTTTTTTATCTTCTGGTAAAATATTTCTTAATCTTTCCATCCAACATTTAAGTTCGTAGGTATTAAGTTTCGTCGCTTGATAAATATTTTTATCATCGATTAAAACCGCAAGAGCGTGTTCATTAAGTCTAGCCCCATGACACGTAGAACAAGGAATATCATGTAAAAATTTTTCATAATATTCACGCATGAAAGAAGAAGTTGTTTCTTCATATAATCTTTCAATTTTTGTTTTTACACCTTCAATTCTTTTCTTACGATGGGTGACATTTTTAGATGAAGAAGTTAAAGAATAAGAAATAATTTTAGGTGAACCATAAAAAATAATTTCTTTTTGTTTATTGCTTAAATCTTTGAAAGCTACATCGATTGGGATATCGTAATAATCTAAAAGAATTTTAAATTCTTGCCATTCAAGATTAGAAGTATTAACAGTGTTTTTAAAATATTCGATCGCCCCTTGCTTAATACTTAATTTAGGATCTCTAATTAAAAGTTCCGTATCCACTTCTCTTTTGACTCCTAAGCCATGGCAATCTGGACAATAACCCACAGGGGAATTAAAAGAGAAAAGACGTGGTTCAAGTTTAGGAACACTAAAACCACAGATGTCACAAGTATGATGGGAAGATAATAAATTATCTTTTTCGCCATCATAGATGATTAAATAACCATGCGACCAATCTAATGTAAGTTCAATCGCATCGAATAATCTAGAACGAATATCATCTTTAACGATCAAACGATCGACGACGATATCGATTGAATGCTTAACATTTTTATCAAGTTTTGGCACTTCATCAATTAAACAAAAAGTACCATCGACGCGTAATCTTACAAATCCTTGACTTTTAATCTTATCTAACGTTTCAACGTGCGTCCCTTTTTCATTAGTGACGACAGGCGAAAGAATTTGAATCTTACTACCTAGAGGTAGTTTCATCACTTGATCGACCATTTGTGAAGGTGAAAAAGAGATGATTGGACGATGATGGATAGGACAATATGGCGTGCCAATACGGGCATATAATAATCTTAAATAATCATAAATTTCCGTCACTGTTCCCACCGTTGAACGCGGATTATGAGAAGTCGTTTTTTGATCGATAGCGATAGCGGGAGAAAGCCCTTCGATCGCATCGACATCAGGTTTTTCCATATTACCTAAAAATTGTCTAGCGTAACTTGATAAAGATTCGACGTATCTTCTTTGCCCTTCTTGATAGATCGTATCGAACGCTAAAGCGGTTTTACCAGAGCCAGATAAACCAGTGAATACCACTAATTTATTTTTCGGAATTTCAACTGATAAATTTTTTAAATTATTTTCACGTGCGCGTATGACTTTAATTTTATCTTCCATAAGACCTCAAATAATATTTTAACCTAATTTAAGAAAAATATTATGAAAAAGCAATGTCTTTTTATCTTATTAATAAAAATGGTTATTTTCGTTTATAAAGTTACTTCGTTTTGATGACTTTAATTTTATGAATCATTAACTGTTTTTTTCACAGGTTCAATTTCACTTGGGTAATAAATTTCAATTGCCCAAGGTTCATAATCAGTGTCATTACAAAATTCTACAATATATCCTTCAGGATTTTCTAGAATTGAGATTATTGACTAAAATTAAAAACGACATTCCATATTTAATACGAAATGTCGGCTTTGTTAACATGGTCGGAACGGCGAGATTTGAACTCGCGACCCCCACCACCCCAAGATGGTGCGCTACCAAGCTGCGCTACGTCCCGGCAAGTAAATATTATAATGATTTAATAACTTTTTTATACTATTTTTTATCTTGTTAATTGAAAAACAAAATGCAACGAACTATTTTCTTTTGTTGCTTTTGCCTTTTCAATTAACCAAAACTTATTTTAACGAATAGACGATCGTCACATTATCGCTTCTATCGATATCCTCAGGTTCAATATCAACATCATAATGAGATCCTGTTTCAGGAGCAGCACAGCACTTGCAAACTACGCCATCTTCAATATCATATGGTCTTGAGTGAAATTCAAAATCTACCCAACTGTAGTTGATATCAATTATTTCGCTTAATTCTACATTGGCTGCTTTTGCAATTATGGATGCTTTTTTCATTGCATCTTGAATGGCATTACTTAAGAGTAAGTTTTTTGCTGCCTCGTTATCCTTTACACCATACCTTAAGCTAAACTCGACATTTATATTTAGTTTACTCAGTTGGTACAATATCGAGCCCAATAATTCATTATTGACATCAAATTGAAATCTTAAAGACTGACTATACTTATAACCATCAAAAACAGATTTATAGTTACCGTGTTCGTCTTTAACCGAATGATAATGTGTATCGATATCAAAGCTCGTTGTTTTTAGGGTTTCTCTTTCAATTCCTGCTTTCTCAATCGCATCTTTAACAGCCGCCACATCGTCAGCTGAACTTTTTAGTGCAAGTTCATAAGTTGGAAGAATGTTGTCAAAATGTAAATTGATAATCGTTATGTCAGGTTTAATTGATACTCTTCCGGTTCCTGTTACTCTAATTGTTCTTTCTCTCATTTAAAAATCCTCCTTGGGTCTTTGTGTGACTACATTATGGAGGATCTAAATTTATTTTTGGTCAATTCTGAAGCGACAATTATAGACGTATGTTATTAAAATCAATATATTCGTTGACGTCTTCTATTGTTATGTTAGTGTCGCTAACATTAGACTCAGTTCTTAATGCTTGAATATCAATAATCGAGTCTAAAACATTTCTTGCTTCTCTTGCATTTGCAAAATTTGATTCATTGGATCTAGACATGATAACATCAACAATTTTATCTAGAGCACAATCTTGGATTGTATATTTTGCTTTTTTGCTCAAGAATATGACAATCTCTTTTATTTCTTCACGAGTATAATTTGGGAAGTCTATATATCTATTTACCCTTGATTTAAAGCCAGGATTTAGTTCAAACATCTTTTCCATTGGTTTTTTATATCCAGCCAAAATAACACATACTTTGTCACGATAATCTTCCATATCTTTCAGTAAAGCAGCAACAGCTTCTTTACCAAAATCTTGATCTCCGCCTTCTGCCAACGAGTAAGCTTCGTCTATAAAGAGGACTCCGCCCATTGCTTTTTGAAAAACATTGTGAGTTTTAATTGCTGTTTGGCCAACATATTCAGCAACAAGACCGCTTCTATCTGTTTCAATAAATGTTGATGTTGGGAGAATTCCTTCTTTATGAAAAATCTTAGCGATGAGTCTTGCCACCTCTGTTTTCCCTGTACCAGGATTACCATGGAAGCACATGTGTAAATTGATTTTATTATTAGTAAATTTTTGCTTTTTAAGAGAGGCTTTCATCATCATCACTTGTCTTTTAATCGAAGATAAGCCTATCAAAGAATTAAGTTGCTTTTCGGCGTCTTCCTGCTCTTTAGGACTATCAGGTTTGACTGTTTCGTTGATGGCAGGTGTATCCTTGTGTTCGATCGTTGAAGGATTACCACTGAGATATAATGGCTGGTTAATGACAAAAAGACAGTTGTAATAATAGTCAATAGTGTCATTTAGAAGAGCTATAAAAGAGGCTCTGTCGTTCCTTGTAGAACTATTTCCAGCTGCTGCTCCAACAATTGCACCTGCAATTAAACCAAGCCACCCAAATAAAGAAGCACCTAAAGCTGCACCAGAAGCACCATATGAAACTGATTTAGCTATATTATTTGCTCTTTGACAAAATTGCAAAATTTGATTCATTTGAGAATCGTTCAAAGTTAAATTTCTTATAGATGTAGAACTTCCTTTTGATTGAACATAAGCAATTGTTATTTCTTCAATAATGCAAATGTGACCAAGCAAAATCTGTGCCATATTTGGCTGCTGACCACCATTCTCTTTTTGTGCTCTTGCATATGCTTTTTGGTAGAAAGTATCTTGCTGAGCTGATGCCTTGGCTTGATATCTCAATGAATTTAATTCTTTTTCTAATTGACTACTATCCATACATAAACTCCATTATTTTTTTGCTAATTCTGCATTAAAGAAATCTTCAAGTTCGGATGACTCAGATGAAGGACCATTATTGTTGACAGGTTGATTACTTATTTCACGCTCTCTTCTTTCACGTTCCAGCCTCTCTCTTTCTTGGGCTTCTTCTCTCAGAATTTCATTCAGGTTGTTCTGTGCGAAGGAATAACCACAATTGATAGCGGCTTGATACCAAGTTTTAGCAACACTTTTATTAACACTTACACCGTATCCCTTATGCCAGCATAAGCCATATAAGAAAAGAGAGTCACCATCTTGATTATTAGAATTAACCATATTTTGAATAAGGCTAAAAGCTTTTTTGTGGTCAACATACTTTTGAACATTAGGAACAATTGTCCAACCAATGTATATACGAGCTAAAAGTTGATTAGCTGCCAAACTGCCCATTTTAGAAGCAAGAATCAAATTTGCTATGCCTTCTTGAGTGTTGACATCAGTGCCAATTCCTCTTAATTGTCTATCAGCAAGATAATAATAAGCGTCAGCATTATTCGCTTTCATAGCTTTATCTAAATATGATTTGGCTTTTTTTAAGCTTTCTGCTTTTTTCGTTCTGCAATAGTGATTGAAGTATTGTTTGTAAATCTCAACATAGCCACTTGAATCTCCTTTTTTTGCTTTCTTGATCCAACCTTTGTACATGTTGTAGTCAACAACACCTTCGTTTTTAATTTTTGCCTCTTTGGAGCCGTCGATGAAATAATAAATTATAAACGGAAGACCAATGGCGAACAAAACCGCACCTGCTATCCAATGCAAAAAACATGCGATTCCACTAAAAACGCAAAAAAAGATGAGCAACAATATTGCATTAAAATAAACCATTGTTCCAACCCTTCTTTTGTGCCATAGCCAATACTCTTAAATAGTTTATCACTTTTTTATGCAGTTAGACATAAAAAAATCCCCACTGTTAATTGAAAAACAAAATGCAACGAACCATTTTCTTTTGTTGCTTTTGCCTTTTCAATTAACCCTATTTTTTATCTAAAAAAGGAAGGTGCCTCACTAGCACCTCCCTCTCATGCATGAAATTAGAAGTATACTTACTTAGTTTAAGCCACCAAGTTTTTTGATACGTTCAAGTCTTTCCTTCGCGTTTTGTTCCGCTCCGCTAAGAAGTTCTTCCGCATGCGCAGGATTGACGCGTGGAAGTTGCGAATAACGGGTTTCAGCCATGACGAAGTCACGGAACTTCGAGTAATCAGGTTCTTTCATATCGAGTTCGAGTGGTTTTTCCTTACGTGGATCGTAACGGAAGATGGGGAAGTAACCACATTCCACAGCATTCTTTTCGACGCGGATGGAATTAGATAAGCCACCTTTGATACCGTGGTTCGCGCAAGGCGCATAGCAGATGATTAAGGATGGTCCATCGTAACTTTCCGCTTCTTTAAAAGCTTGAATCGCTTTCATCGGATTCGCCCCTAAAGAAACTTGAGCGACGTAGACATGACCATACGCCATCGCCATAAGAGCTAGATTCTTTTTCGCTGTCGTCTTACCAGAAGCGGTAAATTTAGCAATTGAACCCATTTGCGAAGATTTAGAAGATTGACCACCAGTATTAGAATAGACTTCGGTATCTAAGACCATAATGTTAACGTCTTCATTATTTGCGATGACATGATCTAAACCACCGTAACCGATATCATAAGCCCAGCCATCCCCGCCGACGATCCAAATCGATTTATTGACTAGATCATCTTCATAAAGAAGTAATTCTTTAACAGCTTCATTTTTACTAGTTTTAACTAATGAAATAAGTTCATCTTTAATTTCTTTAATCTTATTACGATTACGAATGTTATTAAGATAAATATCCGCTAATTCTTTGATGCGGTCTTCGACTTCTTCACTAGCTTTTGCCGCTTCTAAGATACGAATGATTGCAGCAATCTTTACATTTGTAGCCACTCTCATACCATAACCATATTCAGCATTATCTTCAAATAAGGAATTAGCCCACGCTACACCTTCTTTATTCTTATCGGTGCAGAATGGTGAAATTGGAGTAGAGCCAGAATAAATGGAAGAACAGCCCGTTGCGTTGGCAATCATCATATCACTACCAAATAGTTGAGTTGCAAGTTTATAATATGGCGTTTCGCCACATCCAGCACAAGCCCCACTCACTTCAAAGTATGGCATTAAGAAGCCGACACCTTTGACAGTGCTAGTTGGGAAAATATTCGATTTATAAGAAACGTGTTTATAAAGATAATCCGCTGCTTCTTCTTGTGGGAATTGTGATTTCGCTTCGACCATTTCAAGTGCTTTCTTACCAGCTTTATTAGCAAGACATTCAGTGACGCAAAGAGCGCAGCCGACGCAGTTACGAGGTGAAACTTGAATGCGGAATTGATAATTAGCTACATTAGGCCCACCCATCGCTTTAGCGGTATCACCTTTAACAATTTCTGGTGCGTCTTTGAGCTCATCTTCGGTAAGTAAGAATGGTCTAATCGTGCCATGTGGACAAACGAAGGCACAAGTATTACATTGAATACAATTTTCTTTATGCCAAAGTGGTACACGGTCAGCGATAGAACGTTTTTCCGTAAAGGAAACATCGTTTTTCATCGTTCCATCTAATAATTCAAATTCGGTGAATTTAGAAACAGGAATCGTATCACCATCTAAGGAACCGATGACGTTAAAATAAGTATCGAAATATTCATCACCAGTCTTTAAGAATTCACGATTAGAAGGCAAATTAATCCATTCAGGATCGACTTTAAGTTCGTGTAAACCTTCCGCACCTTTATCGATGGCACGGAAATTCATTTGGACGACATCATCGCCCTTCTTAGCGTAACTCTTTTCCGCTAATTTCTTCATCCACTTCTTGGCATCTTCATAAGGCATGATACCTTGGTTAAGATAGAAGAAAGAAGATTGTAAAATAGTGTTCGTATGACGACCCATACCGATTTCCATCGCAATCTTATTCGCATCGATAACGTAGAACTTCGCATGTTTTTTCGCTAAAAGATATTTATATCTATTCGGAAGCGATTTAATGAGCATTTCATCATCCATATCGGTGTTAAGTAAGAAAGTACCGCCATCACGAAGATTCTTAAGCATATCGAATTTGATGAGGTAAGAATCTAAAGAACAAGAGATGAAATCTGCATTTTCAACATAATATGTTGATCTAATTGGTTTTTTACCAAATCTTAAGTGTGAACGAGTAACGCCGCCCGCTTTACGAGAATCGTAAGCAAAATATGCTTGGGCGTATTGACCAGTCGCATCACCAATAATTTTAATCGATGATTTATTAGCAGAAACCGTACCATCACTGCCTAAGCCATAGAAAAGGAAGGAATGATAATATGGCTTAATATGGAATTCTTCATCGACTGGAATAGAAAGATGAGTGACATCATCATTAATGCCAACGGTAAAGTTATGATGAGGCTTATCTTTTAAGAAATCGAACACTGATTTCATATGCTTAGGTTGAGTATCTTTACTAGATAAACCATATCTACCACCATAGACTTCAATATTTTCTAAACCCATTTGCTTTAAAGAAGCGACGACGTCCATATAAAGAGGTTCGCCTGTCGCACCCATTTCTTTCGTACGATCTAAAACAGCGATACGTTTGACGCTCTTTGGTAAAACATCAACTAAATGCTTGGCTGAGAATGGACGATAAAGATGAACTTTAACTAAACCAATCTTTTCGCCTTCTAATTCATCGATTACTTCGCTAATAGTTTCTGTAACTGAACCCATCGCGATGATGACGTTAGTCGCATCTTTTGCCCCATAATAGGTAAAAGGTGCGTAATGACGGCCACTTAATTTAGAAACTAAATCGAAATATTTTTCTGCGTATTCAATAACTTTGTTATAGTGTTCGTTTTGAGCTTCACGTCCTTGGAAATAAATGTCATCATTTTCCGCTCCGCCACGCGTCACAGCGTGAGAATGAGGATTTAATGCTTTTTCTTTAAATTGTTTAATTTTATCCCAAGGAATATGTTTCTTCCATTCAGATTCATCGATGAATTCGACGTTTTGAATTTCGTGCGATGTTCTAAAACCATCGAAGAAATGTAAGACTGGAGTCATCGAATCGATAGCGATTAAATGTGCGACTGGAGTAAGGTCCGCCACTTCTTGAACAGAGTGAGAACAAATCATCGTCGCTCCAGTTTGTCTTACGGCATAAATATCTTGATGATCACCGAAAATGGAAAGAGCACGTGTCGCTAAAGAACGAGCGCTCACATGCAAGACAGCAGGTAATAATTCACCACACCATTTATAAATATTTGGAATCATTAAAAGTAAGCCTTGGGAAGCCGTATAAGTCGTGGCTAAAGCGCCTGCTTGTAATGCACCGTGCACAGCGCCAGAAGCGCCAGCTTCCGATTGAAGTTCACTCACTTTCGTCACATTGCCAAAGAAATTAAGTTTTCCTTGGGAAGCATAGACATCGACAAGTTCCGCCATCGGAGATGATGGAGTGATAGGATAGATGCTTGCAACTTCTGTAAAGCCATAACTTCCAATCGCCGCAGCGGTATTTCCGTCCACGGATAGATGTGTCTTTTTAATATCCATAAGTTCTCCTTATCTTTTGTTTATTAACAAAAACCTTATAAATTATAGCAAAAATAAATGAAATTTCTACTTCAAATCTTTCTCTTTAAGAAATTTTTTGATCGCTTCTTTAGTGTCTTCACGTTTCAAAGCAAAGTCGATAATTGCTTCGACGTAGCCCACTTTATCGCCAATATCGTATCTTTTCCCTTCGAAAGCGTAAGCATAAACTGGTTCCACTTCATTTAAAAGCATCAAAGCATCGGTCAGTTGAATTTCACCGCCTTTACCTTTTGGTGTCTTTTCTAAAGCCTTAAAAATGGCGGGTGTTAAAACATAACGCCCTAAGGCAGCAAATCTAGAAGGTGCATCTTCTAATTTAGGTTTTTCAACCATTCCTTTTAAAGAAAATAATCTTTTGTCTTCTTTTTCTTTAATATCGATGACCCCATATTTTGAAACTTGTGAAGCTTCCACTTCTTGAACACCTAAAATGGAACTATGCGTCTTTTCAAAAGCATCAAATAATTGTTTTAATACTGGTTTATGACCATCGTAAGTCATCAAATCATCACCGAGCAATACACCAAAAGGTTGATCTTTGATGACGTTTCGACATGCATAAATGGCATCGCCTAAACCTTTTTGTTCTTTTTGTAAAACGAAAATTACTTCCACCTCTTTAGCGATTTGATTAAGCTTATCCGCTAAATCTTCGTGGCCTTTGGCGATCAAATATTCTTCATACGACCTATCATAAGTGAAATGATGACATAAAATTGCTTCCTTAGAAGAGGAAATAACAATAATTATTTTTTTTGAACCGCTCGCGATTGCTTCACGCGCGATTAATTCTATCGTCGGAACATCGACGATAGGAAACATTTCTTTTGGCACAGCTTTAGAAGCTGGTAAAAATCTTGTGCCAAGTCCCGCCGCGGGAATGACACTAATGTAGCCTTTTTTCATCTTTTTTTCTTCCTTTTCATCTCTTCTTCATGCACTAGCTTCTTCAAGATTTTTAAATCGACATCACTAAGTGATGTTCTCATATCTAAAAGTCCGCCAGGTAAAGTAAATTTCTTATATAAGAAATCGCTTATACTATCGTATTTATCAACTTTTCTTTTCGTCGCGTATTCTTGTGAAGGAACGTTAACTTTTTCTTTATCGAGTTCTAAAAGATATTCTTCCATCAAAGGAACGATATTCAACAAATTAAAATTTGGATCCATAGCGATGAGAGGTTCAAAATAAGTTAAATGCTCATCGATAATTTCTGGATAGACACCAATGGAAGAGGCTAAAAGTTCAGAAGTAACAACTTTTCGTTTTATCTTCTTAAGTGCCCTTAAGTAATTTGCGATCGTCGTCTTTTTCGGTTTGTTCATATCTATATTTATTATAGCCCTTAAGGGCATAAAATAAAGAAAAAAGACAAAAGTCCTAGTTTTTAAGTATTTTCTTTTAAATGTTACCTAATAAATTTAAAAACTATAAAAGAATGTTTTCAATACGAAATAGATATTTTTTTAAGAACACAACTTCTATATGCTTAGTTGAAACTTAATGTATTCATCTTCAAATTTTGTTGCCTTAAAGTCTTTATAAATACATAAGTGCAAATTTTTGGAAAAATAGGCATTTTTTTGCATTATAATTCAAAATTATCTTTTTCTAAAAAGTTAAATAATCCAATATGCAATATGCCGTTATCGTCATAATATGGTTCTAATTTTTTACCAATAATAAGAATTTTCTTGAATGAGTCATCAATATTTCTAAAAGGTCTTAATTCTTGTTCTAGTTTCTTATCATCATTAATTTGATATGCTGATTGAATGTAAATTCTTTGGCTTCCAAGATTACAAACAAAATCAACTTCAAAATATTTTCTTTCGCTTGCGGAAATTTTAGTTTCAACAATACCTACATCAACTGAATAACCTCTACTTAATAGTTCTATATAAATTATTTGTTCCATTAAATGGTTAGGTTCTGTTTGTCTAAAATTTAATATAGCATTTCTAATTCCACAATCAGAAAAATAGTATTTTTCGTTCGCACCAATATATTTTCTGCCTTTAATATCGTATCTTTTAGCCTGGTGCAATATAAATGCGTCTTCCAAAAAATCTAAATAATTTGATATAGAATGATCTGATATTTGTTTTTTGTAAACCGAAGCAAAAGTTAATGCAATTTTATGTACATTAGTGAAAGCGCCAATATTTGATGCAAGGATAGATAAAATATCGGCGATAGCCTCATCATTCCGTAATTTATTTCGATCGATAATATCTTTTAAATATGTTTCTTTATATAAGTTTTTTAAATATTTAATTTTATCTTTTGAAGAGCTAAGCCCTACAACAAAAGGCATTCCGCCATAGGTAAAATATTCTTCAAAAGCATCTTCGTTATTTAAATACGGTTTAGCGGACTTAAATTCTTTGAACGATAATGGAAAAATATTGATTAGCCATCCTCTTCCCCGAAATTCTGTTGCAATATCACTTGATAGCATTTTTGAATTAGATCCGGTTACATAAATATCTACATTTCTCATTAAAAAACTATTGAGGATTGATTCGAATCGCTCTAACAATTGAATTTCATCTAACAATAAAAAATATCGTTCTCCATCACTTATTTTTGAGATTAAATATTTATAACATTCTTCTGCTTTAGTTAATTTTGAATTTTCAAAAGCATCAAAATTTATTTCAATAATGTGCTGATTATCGGTCACATTGTTTAAAAGATAATTTTTGAATAAGTGAAATAGAAGATAAGATTTTCCACATCTTCTAGCCCCTACAATAACTTTTACTAACCCATTTCCTATCGAATTAATTAATTCGTTTAAATATTTATCTCTTTTAATTTCCATAAGCTTCACCATCGATATTTTATAATAATTTATTCATTAGTGCAAATTTTTGGAAAAATAGGCATTTTTTTGCATTAGAGGTCTATTAAAAGATTATATAATCTAGGAAATATGTATAAGTAAAAGATATCCACACTTACATATAAATGCCTATTGAATTATCATCTCCGTAATGGAGGTGATTTTTTATGGGATATGGTCACAGATATTATTCTGATGCTGAGAGGCTTAAAGCTGTTAAAGGCTATATGAA
>CASFRI010000059.1 GCA_949297055.1 uncultured bacterium
GAAGACGATTAGATTATAAAACAAAGAAAGATAACAAACTTAAAAACAGTTTCGTTGCAATGAGTTTGTCAGTTAACATTCTCTTTTTTAAAAACTTATTTTCTTTACAAAAAGATTTTAATCTTTCATAATTAAAATGCGTCGAAAGAGAAGTAGTAGCTAGATTCCTTCTTTTTTAGGGATAGATGGCAAAGTGAAAACATCTAATTAGAAGCCTAGTGAATTCAGCTCTGAGCAAGAATGTTAAAAGCATTCCGTCTCCCGCGTTAAGGGGAAAGAGGCATATTAGATAAATATGTGAATTAAGGTGGTACCGCGGAATAGTTTTTTCGCCCTTTGGCATCATCTTTTATTTTTTTTAGGAGTAGTGAAAGTCTTATGGAACTTAAGGAAATTGAAGCACTCGTGAGTAAAATCAAACAAGATATTGAATGTTGCGATTGCTTAAAAGATTTAGTGGATGTAAAAAATGAACAATTAGGTAAAAAATCTACTTTCTTTAGCGTCGCACTTGAAGGAATAAATCAAATGATTAGAAGTGCACCTATTGAAGAAAAAAAGAAATTAGGAGCGTTAATCAATAAATTTAAAAATGATGTTTTAGATTGTTATAACAAGAAAGAAATTATTTTAAAAGAAAAACTAGAACTAGAAAAATTAAAAGAAGAAGAAATCGATATTTCTTTACCTGGAAACGATTATAGTGCTGGAAGTAAAAATCCACTTTTTATCATAAGAGATGAAATTATTAATTTTTTCACTTCGTTAGGCTACGATGTCTACGCTGGTCCAGAAGTAGAAAATGATCATTATAATTTTGAACTTTTAAATACTCCAAAAGATCATCCTGCAAGAGATATGCAAGATTCATTTTATATCGATGAAAGAACTTTACTTCGTACGCATACTTCTCCCGTGCAAGCTCGCACGATGTTAAAAAATCCTAATACTCCTATTAAAATGATTGCACCTGGAAAAACTTATCGAAGAGATGACGATGATTTAACTCATTCTCATCAATTCATGCAAATTGAATGTCTAGTAGTGGATGAAGGAATTAATCTCGCTCATCTTAAATCGACTTTAGAAAAATTTATGCACCATATTTTTGGGACGAAAAGAACGATTAAATTCGTTCCCTCTTACTTCCCATTTACCGAACCATCATTCGAAGTAAATGTTAGCTGTGCGAATTGTCATGGCAAAGGATGTAATATGTGCAAGGGCACTGGTTACATCGAAGTATTAGGAGCAGGAATGGTTCATCCTAACGTTTTAAGAATGTGTGGCTACGATGATAAACGCTTCAGCGGCTTTGCATTCGGCGTTGGAGTAGAAAGACTTGCCATGTTACGTTATGGCATCGATGATATTAGAAGATTTTATCAAAACGATGTCCGTTTCTTAAAACAATTCAAAGAAGAATTTCGTAAATAGAGGTGAATAGATATGCAAGTAAGTGATAAATTATTAAGACAACTTGTCGATTTAGAAGGTCTTAGTCCGCAAGATATTAAAGATAAACTTTGCGAAAGCGGTATCGAAGTAACTGGTTTTGCTTCTTTGGCTGAAGGCGACAAATTAATTATTGGCCAAATTGAAGAAGTAATAAATGTCGAAGGAAGCGACCATCTTCATCTTCTAAAAGTTAATGAAGGAAAAGAAATTGGTGTCGTCGATATCATCTGCGGCGCGCCTAATGTTAGGGTTGGTTTAAAAGTTGTCATAGCTAGACCTGGTTGCAATTTAAAAGCTGGAAAAATTAACGAAGCAAAAATCTTTGGCCACGTTTCATTAGGAATGTGTTGTTCTTATCAAGAACTTGGCATTCATCATAAATATTTAAGCGAAGAAGAAACTAAAGGTATCATCGAACTTCCAGACGATGCACCTGTTGGAGAAAAAGAAGTTTTAAAATACTTACATCTCGATGACATCATTTATGATGTAGAACTTCTTCCATCTCGTTCTTATTGTTTATCGATGATTAATTTCGCAAAAGAATTAGCCGCTATTTTCGATCGCAAGTTAAAAGAAATTAAAGTCGATGTGAAAGAAAATATTAAAAACGATTTTGAAGTGGGAAGTTTAACTTCACTTTGTCCGCAATTCGCTATCCGAGTTATAAAAGATGTCGAAGTGAAGCCTTCACCAGCTTGGTTACGTTTCTTGCTCGTCGCTTTTGGTTACCGCAGCATCAATAATATCGTCGACATCGGAAACTTTGTTATGATTTTAACCGGTCAACCATTGCATATGTACGATCTTGATAAATTAGCGAAACATTCACTCATCGTTAGAGATGATTTAAAGAAAGACTTCGTCGCTTTAGATGGAAATCATTATGCGATTGAAAATGGTGATATTTGTATTACTTGCGATGGAGACATCATGTGTCTTGGTGGTGTAATGGGGGCCTTAGCATGTGAAGTGGATGAACATTCGAAAAATATTGCCATCGAATCAGCTTCTTTTTATCACGCAAGTATCAGACATACTTCGCGTAGACTTAATCTTGTCAGTGAATCTTCGATGCGTTTTGTCAAAGGCACGAACACTCATCAAGCTCATGAAGTTTTAGATTTAAGTGCCAAATTATGTTTAGATTTGGCTAATGCGAAACAAGTATCTAATATTGCTTCTTATTCTTCTTTAAAAGATGAAAAGACGATGATCGAAGTAACTTTAAGTTACATTAATCAAAGACTAGCGACTTCTTTAAGATTAGAAGAAGTTTTAGAAATATTTAAACGTCTAGAATTCGAAGTAAATTGTAACGGGGAAAAAATGCTTGTCACCGTCCCGTTTTATCGTATCGATTTAAAAGAACCATGCGATTTAAGTGAAGAAGTAATTAGATTCGTCGGCTTTGAAAGAGTTAACGAAGAAAATTTAAGAAGTGAAGAACATCCAGGAGGTGTTTCTTTAGAAGAAAATAAAGTTGATCACATTCGTCATCTCCTTTTGATGCGTGGTTTAAATGAATGTATCACTTATTCTTTAGTGAATGAAAAAGATATTTTAAAGTTTAATTATTTAAGTGAAGGTAAAGAAGCGGTGAAATTGCTTCACCCTCTCACCGACAAACATGCTTATTTTAGAGTCAATTTGCTTCCTTCATTGCTTGAAGTAGCGTCTTATAATTATACGCATCAAAATAGAGACTTTGCTCTTTTTGAAGTAAGCGATGTCTATTTCGATAAAATCGAAAATAAATCGACTAGACTTTCCCTAGTCTTAGTGGGTCAAGAACATCTTCATTCAGCGTTAGAAACAAGAAATTATTCTTATTATTCATTAAAAGGTTATTTAGAAGCTATTTTAAATGTTTTAAATATTGATCAAAGTCGTTACGTTATTAAAAGATTAGATTCTACTAAGAAAGAATTTCATCCTGGAAGAAGTGCTGGAATTTATTTAGGAAAAAATCTTATTGGCGTGATGGGTGAAATTTATCCTAATTTGAAAAAAGAATACGATTTTGGTAGAGAAAACGTCGCTTTGATGGAATTAGATTTATCAGCTTTATTAGATGTAAAAGTTTCCCCGTTAACTTTTAAAGAAATTAATCGCTTCCCGACAGTTAAACGTGATTTAGCTTTAGTGGTAAAAGATGATATTAGTTACGCAAGCATTCGTAAAGTGATCAAAAATAGTGGTCACCAATTAGTGGTGGATGTAACACCTTTTGATTTGTATCAAGGTGAACATCTAGAAAAAGGTTATCATTCCTTAGCTATTACTATCACTTATGGTGACATGAAAAAAACTCTCGTCGATGAAGAAGTTAATCGAGCGGAGAATGATATTAAGTATGCTTTACATAAAGAATTAGGTATCGAACTTAGGAGTTAAAATGCAAATTAATCTTAAAACCTTAAAAGTTGGTGAACCACTCCATATTGAAACATCTTTAAAAGATGAATTAAAATCTTTGTTACCAACCTTTAAAATTAAAGATGTTTTAAGTCTCGATGCTAAAATTAATTTAGCGAATCTAGGGCAAGAAATTTATAGTTTAGATATCGAAACAAAAGGTAAATTTATTCTCGTCTGCGCTTATTCTTTAAAACCTTTTATAAAAGAAGTAATCACTAAGGACCATTTTTATCTTACTTACGAAGAAAGTGACGATTTAGAAACTTTACAAATTGATTCACCTCATCTTGATATCGATGGTAGTTTTTTACTTCCTTTGATCGATGCAGAAATTGGTTTAGCCCCAGAAGGCCCAGATGTCGATATTTCTAAAATTGAAGGGTTAAAAGATGAAGTTACTTATCTCAAAGAAAAAGAAGAAAATTTAGACCCTAGATTAAGTGCATTAGATAGTTTTCATTGGGAGGACGATGAAGATGAAAAATAAACGTATTTGCATCGTTGGATCTGGTTATGTCGGATTATCGTTCGGCATCGTTTTAGGTTTGAAATATGATGTTACTTGTTTTGATATTGACTTAGCGAAAGTTGAAATGATAAATAGACGTATTCCCCCATTTGATGAGCCTTACATTCAAAGTGCTTTTAACGATGAAAATTTATCTTTAAAAGCGACGAGTGATAAATTAGATGCTTATTTAGATAAGGATTTTTATATTATTTGTCTTCCGATTAAGCCAAATAAGAAAGATGAACATTTCGATATTTCTCCTTTAAGAAATGTCATAAAAGACATTTTAGATCTTAATAAGTCCGCCCATATCGTCATCAAATCGACTTTGCCCATCGGCATTAGTCAAAAGATGCAAGAAGAATTTCATCATAAATTTATTTTGTTCTCTCCTGAATTTTTAAGAGAACAACACGCTATTTATGACACCTTATATCCGAGCCGCATCGTCGTAGGTGGAAATAAAGCTGACCCAGAAGTAGCAGCATTGATGCAAGAATATGCGATGATGATTCAATCTTGCATTTTAAAAAGTGATGCACCTATCGTCTTTTGTTCCACTAAAGAAGCAGAAGCTATTAAGTTATTCTCCAATTCTTATTTAGCGACACGCGTCGCTTTATTTAACGAAATCGATTCATATTGCTTAAAAGATGGGGAAATGTCTACAAAAAATGTCATAACTGGTATGGGAATGGATGATAGAATTGGTGATTTTTATAATAATCCTTCATTTGGTTATGGTGGCTTTTGCTTACCTAAAGATATCGCTGAACTTTCATTAGATGAAAATTATGATGGTTTCATTTTTAAAGCCACCAAACTATCGAATGAAAAAAGAGTGGAAGATATCGCAGATGCGATAGTAAATAAATTAGCGAATAAAAATGATGTTGTTGGCATCTATCGCTTAGCAATGAAAGCCAACACGAATGATTTCCGTACCTCAATCATCTTCTTTTTAATCGCTGCTTTAAAGAAAAGAAACATCAATCTTATCATTTATGAACCATCATTCAATCTTGAAAAATATGATGATATTTCAATTTGTCGCGAACTCGATAAATTTAAAAAAGAAGCTGCCATTATCGTCGCAAATCGCTTAGACGATAATTTAGAAGATGTCTTTGAAAAAGTATTTAGCCGAGATTTGAAGCGAATCGATTAATTAAATTTAAAAAAATCTCCCACTTTTATTATTAAAATTGATAATTTTTGAAAGATAGATGCATAGCATCTATTTTTTTAATTAATGCTAGTTATAAAAAAATAAAAAATCCGCATTTTCCTATTTACATTTCCCTATTATATGCACTATAATTTAGTTACATTGGTAGAAAGTGGTAGAAAGTGGTATGTTCTTTGGTTCCTATTTCCATTCATTAGATGATAAAGGACGTGTCGTCATCCCATCCAAGATGAGAGAAGAAGCTGGACTTCGTATCTACATCATGCGCGGTCATGAAGGTGCGTTAGAAATTTATCGCAAGGAAACATTTGAATCTAAATTAGAAGAAATCACTCATCTACCTTATAACCAAAAAAGTTCTCGTGACTTTGTTAGACTTACTCTCTCTAGCGTCGTCGAACTCGATGTCGATCGTCAAGGAAGAGTACAAATACCTCAACAAGTAATAAGTGATTACGCCATTAGCAAAGATGTGGCTATCATCGGGGTATATGATCATATTGAAATATGGTCGCGTGACAAATGGTTAAGTTACGTGAAAGATGGTGAGGAATCTTACGATGACAACGCAGAACGACTCCCAACAAATAACGTGCGTTAACGAGAATGATTACCAGCATGTCCCAGTTCTTCTAAATGAAGTAATCGAGGGACTTAACATCAATCCTGACGGCATCTACGTCGATTTGACGTTAGGTCGAGCAGGGCATTCTCAAGCGATTTTAGCCAAGCTAAACAAAGGACTTCTCGTCGGCATCGATCGCGATTTAGAAGCGATAAGAGCAGCGAAAGAAATCTTAGCGAAGCAAAAACGCCTTTACATCATAAGAAACGCAAATTTTAAAGATGTACATCTCATCTTAGATGAATTGAACATTCGTAAGATCGATGGTGCATTGTTAGATTTAGGTGTTTCTTCCCCTCAATTTGATGATCCAAGCCGTGGATTCTCATATCGCTATGATGCAAGACTAGACATGCGAATGGATCAAAAGCAAAATTTTAGCGCTTACGATATCATCAATTCTTATAGCGAAGCTAAACTTACTTACATATTCAAAGAATATGGAGATGAAAAATTTGCTAAAAGTATTGCTAAAAATATCGTGAACGCTCGAAAAATTAAGCCGATTGAAACGACGTTTGACTTAGTAGAAATTATTAAAAGTAGTAAACCTAGTCGAGAATTAAGAAAAATCGGTCACCCCGCCAAACAAGTCTTCCAAGCTTTAAGGATTGAAGTTAATGATGAATTTAATGCTTTAAAAGAAGTGTTAGATAAAATAACTGAAAGACTTAATATCAACGGTCGACTTGCTATCATCACATTCCACTCTGGTGAAGACCGCATCGTCAAAAATTATTTTAAGAAATTAGCGGTCATCGAAGGCGATAGAAGTGCACCTCCTATCAATCCTAAAAATCTAGAACAACCTAAATTTCGTCTAGTAAATAGGAAAGCTATCGAACCATCGGAAGAAGAAAAAGAACGAAATCATCGCGCGAGTAGCGCAAAACTTCGTATCATCGAACGTATTGGCTAATAGACTATTAGCCTATGAAAGGAGAAAAAATATGAAAGATAAATTAGTGAAATTCAATCATAAAGCAACCTATTACCGCATGCGTAAAATTGGTGTCGTTTTCGCTTTTGTCTCGGCTTTTTCTCTTTCTGTCGTCCTTCCCGTGTCTGTTTCCTTAGTGAATGCCGCTAAGGCGGATAATGAACAAAGAGAAGTGCAAGATGATAAAGAAGTAAATGCTTTAATTATGCATGTAGATTCTTATTATTGTTAAGAGCAAAATACTAACTTTTCCCTCTAACTAACTACGATAAAATCCTTAACCTAATAAGAATTTGACTTAAAGGCTGTGCATTCTCTCCCACAGCCTTTTTTAATGTTTTAGTAATAAATTAGTAGTTTTTTATATGTATTTTCATAACTTTATAAAATTGTGTTGTCTAACTAGCGTGAATTGTCTATAATTTTTATATAGAAAATTATGGATAGACCAATTGCTGCCTTAGAAATAACGTCCAAAGCCGCGAAGTTAATCGTTGGTTACGTCATCGATGACGAAGTGTGCGTCGTCTATTCTTCGATGTTGCCTTTAGAAGGGGCGATTGTCGATGGTGAAATTCGTGATTTTGAAAAAGTTAGCGACGTTCTTAAAACACTAGCTAATATTAAAGACGAGTCTAAAAAGTTAAAAATTAATATTTCTGAAGTCGTCTTAGGTTTACCGCCTATCGGCTTAGAAGTTTATCAAAATGATAAGGTGACGAACGTCGTAAGTGACGATGGTCGCATTTCTCGCGTCGATATTAGTAACGTCATCTCACTCGTCAAAAAAGAACAAGTAAAAACAGTCGATAAAATCGTCGATATTATTCCAGATGTTTTCATTCTTGACCGTGACCAAGTATTTTACACCCCACCTATTGGTAAAGTGTCTAACTCTCTAGCGTTGAATGCGAAAGTGCACACCTTACCTAAAAATATTATCGATGGATATTTAAGAGTTTGCGAAAATGCTTCTTTACGCGTGAAGCGCATCATGGTCACACCTTATGCATTAGGGGAACTTTTTAAAACTTACAAAGATATTCCTGATCATTATTTGCTCATCGATATGGGGGCTAATCTTACAACTATTTCTTTGATGGGCAATAAATCTCGTTTATTCGCTTCGACTTACATCGCTAAAGGCGGGGATGATTTGACTAATTTTCTCCAAGATAAATTTCATCTAGATTTTAAAGTCGCGAACGATTTAAAAGAATTATATGGTGATGACCTTAGTCCAGTTTCGCCTGATATTTCTATTTTAGAAAATGATGCGAACAAATCTATCTATCTAAAAGATTTTAAAGAAGCGGTTGAAAGCTGGTTACTTACTTATTGTAACGACATCAAATTAGCGTTAAATGTTTTGCTTAAAGAATACGATGAACGTTATTATTTGCTCCCTTTACTTTTAAGTGGCGGAAATAGTTTACTTAACGGTATCGAAGTTTTCTTTTCTAAAGCTTTTAAAGATAACGTTGTAAAAGCAATTATTCCTACTTCTTTTGGAGCAAGAGATCCATCTTACTTCAATTGTTTAGGCTTAATTAAAGCCGCTTCAATTTATCGCGGAACTTTAGAAGATGAAAGAATTAGAGTTTCGCCTTTGAACCGTAAAGGCAATGAAAATAAATCATATAGTGAAATGGATGATGAACTTTAGGAGGAAAATAAACGATGGATGCTTACAATTTAGATAATTTCGAACCCGCTGCACGCATTATCGTCATAGGTGTCGGTGGTGCAGGTAATAATGCGGTCAATCGCATGATTGATGATAATATTTCTAACGTCGAATTTTTCGTCGCTAATACTGATAAACAAGCTTTATCGACGTCTCGGGCTAAAAATCGCTTAATTCTTGGTCAAGAAATTACTAACGGTTTAGGAGCAGGAGGCGATCCTAACGTTGGAAAGATGGCAGCTGAAGCTAGCACTGATGATATTAAAAAAATTGTCGAAGGGGCTAATATGGTTTTCATCGCCGCCGGTATGGGTGGCGGAACTGGCACTGGTGCAGCGCCTGTCATCGCAAAAATTGCAAAAGACGCTGGAGCGCTCGTCATCGCTATCGTCACTCGTCCTTTTACTTTCGAAGGCAAAGAAAGAATTGCTAATTCAGTCGAAGGTTTAAACAATTTAAAAGCTGTAGTCGACGCTATCATCGTCGTAAGTAACGATAAATTGCTCATGGTCAACGGAAACGCTTACATAAGCGATGCTTTCTCTGAATCTGATCGCGTCTTAGCTCAATCTGTTAAGACTGTGACTGATTTAATTTTGATGCCAGCCATTATCAATTTAGATTTTGCTGACGTGAAAAGAACTTTAAAAGATAGTGGTGTAGCGTTAATTGGCTTTGGTGTGGGCGAAGGCCCAAATCGTGCCCAAGACGCCGCACAAAGTGCGATTAATTCACCTTTATTAGAAACTTCTATTACTGGTGCTAGAAGAGCAATCATTGCTGTAACATGCGGTGCAAAAGTTTCTTTATATGAAGCACAAGAAACGGTCAATAGACTCGTCGAAGCCGCTGGTAGTGGCATCAACGTCTTATTTGGCGTAAGCATCAATTCGGAACTTGAAGACCAAATTCTTGTCAGCGTCATCGCGAGTGATTTTATTGAGGATATCGATTTCACCGACGTGCCCAAATATCAAGCGCCGCTTAAACCATACGTCAATACGTCTAATAATGCCACTAACGATAATAACGTTAGCCTTGGTTTAGAAGATTATTCTAAAGCGGAAGAAAGTGTTAACGAGGAAGAAGATATTCTTCCACGCTATTTTAAAGATTTACCTCGTTCTTAATTTTATTTATAATCTAGAAGGCGTTAAAAGAAGACACGCCTCTTAAATTCACCTGCATAGCGAGTTAGGGATGGTGAAAGCCTAACGTAGATTATTTAGGAGGTATCACTTCCGAGCCGAATGCTGAAATGCTAAATTAGTAAGCAATCCGGGTTGTTCCGTTATAAACTTAATGAGGGCTATAAATATTAATATTTATAGAACTAAGGTGGTACCGCGCGATAGATGAAGCGTCCTTAGGTGGGACGTTTCATTTTCTTTTTAAAGGAGAGCAGTTATGGAATTAAAAAAGTCACTAAAGATGCCAAGAACTGAGTTTGAAATGCGAGGCAATTTAGCAAAGAAAGAACCAATCTATTTAAAGGAATGGGAAGAAGATCATCTATTTAATAAGATGAACAAGGATAAAAATAAAGATTTATCTTTCGTTTTACATGATGGTCCACCTTACGCGAACGGGGCTATTCATTGTGGGACGACAGTGAATCGCATTTTAAAAGATATCATCGTTCGATATAAAAATATGTCAGGCTTTTATACACCTTTTAAACCAGGTTGGGATACACATGGCTTACCCATCGAAGTTAAAGTGACAAAATCAGGAGTGGACCGTAAACATATGCCGGCGAGCGAATTTCGTAAGCACTGTCACGACTATGCTTTAAGTCAAGTAGAAATTCAAAAAGGACAATTTAAAAGATTAGGGGTCGTGGGTGATTTTGATCATCCTTACTTAACCTTATTAAAACATTACGAAGCAACGCAAATTAGACTATTTGCTAAAATGGCTTTAAAAGGCTACATCTACAAAGGTTTTAAACCAGTCTATTGGTCACCCTCGAGCGAATCCGCGCTTGCGGAAGCAGAAATCGAATATTATGATGTCGAATCTTA
The DNA here is from genome assembly GCA_949297055.1 of uncultured bacterium. Lineage (GTDB taxonomy): Bacteria > Bacillota_I > Bacilli_A > RFN20 > CAG-826 > CALVUG01. Next base: position 10,856 of record CASFRI010000059.1, read on the forward strand.
TAGCATCTACGTTGCTTTTGAAGTAAAAGATGGAAAAAATATTTTAAAACCGGGCGATAAATTAGTCATTTGGACGACCACTCCTTGGACTATTCCTGCTAATTTAGCTATTTCTGTCCATCCACGTTTCACCTATGGTTTATATGACACTAATATTGGTCATATCTTAGTGCTAAAAGAATTCGAAGATAGATTGAAAGATGAACTTCATCTAGAAAAGATGAAATTGTTAAAAGAATTTAAGGGTAATGAATTAGAAGGAATTACTTGTGTCCATCCACTTTATGAAGATAAAGAATCGCTCGTCATCGTCGGTGAACACGTCACGAACGAAACAGGTACTGGTCTTGTTCATACGGCACCAGGACATGGTTTAGAAGATTATGTCGTTTCCTTGAAATATCATCTTCCCGTCTATTGCCCAGTCGATTCTTTAGGTAAATTTGACGCAAGTGTAGGCGATAGACTTAAAGGTATGTTCTATGAAGACGCAAATCCTATCGTCTTAAAAATGTTAGAAGAAAAAGGTCTACTTTTAACTTCTAATAAATTCGTGCACGCTTATCCTCACGACTGGAGAACGAATAAACCACTCATTTTTAGAGCCACTCCACAATGGTTCTTTAGAATCGAACCCTTGAAAGAAAAATTATTAGAAGCAATTAAAGAAGTGAAGTGGAAACCTAGTTGGGGTGAACTTCGTATGTCTAATATGATCAAAGATCGCTCCGACTGGTGCATATCTAGACAAAGACTTTGGGGTGTACCAATTCCTATCATTTATAACGAAGATGATACCCCAATCATCGAAGAAGAAGTGTTCGAACATATCGCTAAATTATTCGATGAATTTGGTTCTGATGTTTGGTTTAATAAAACAGCGAATGAATTATTACCAGAAGGTTATAGGAATGAACATTCACCAAACGGTAATTTCTATAAAGAAAAAGATATTATGGATGTCTGGTTCGATAGCGGTTCATCTTTTGCTTACACTTTAAAAGAACAAGGGGAAAAATATCCTGCAGATTTATATTTAGAAGGAAGCGATCAATATCGTGGTTGGTTCAATTCTTCTTTAATTATTAGTGTAGCTACTGAAGGAGTAGCCCCTTATAAACAAGTTATTTCGCACGGCTGGGTGATGGATGAAAATCTTAGGAAAATGTCTAAATCACTCGGTAATGGTATCGATCCTAATCAAATCGCTAATGTCTATGGGGCGGATGTTTTAAGACTTTATACATCGACTATTAGTTACGATCAAGATATGCGTATTGGCGACAATATTATCAAGCAAAGTAGCGAAGTTTACCGCAAATTAAGAAACACGTTTAGATTCTTACTTGGCAATTTAAATGAATCGTTAGATGGATTACCCTTTGATCCAAAAAAAGTAAAAGAAAAAAGTTCTTATTTAATTGATAAACTTGTATTAAACAAGTTCCATCGTGTCCAAAACGATTTTATTGAAGCGATGAAACGCTTTGATTTCGCAAGCGGGATGGCGAAAATTTTAAATTTCTTAAGCTTTGATATGTCTTCATTTTATTTAGATATCACCAAAGAAATTTTATAATGTGAACCGCTTGATTCTAATAGACGATTGATGGTGCAAAAACTCATCTATGAAGTGCTTGAAACTTCCATGCGTTTACTTAATCCAATCTTGCCTTTTACGATGTATGAGGTGAATAAATATCTACCTGGTAGAAAAGTTGATAATCCAACTTATCTATCTTATCCTACGACAGTAGAAGTTGAAGAAAAATTAGATGAATTATATTCTTCTTTCTTGAAATTAAGAGATGACGTTTTAAAAGTTTTAGAAAATAGACGTCAAGAAGGAGTAATTGGTTCTTCACAAGAAGCAAGTTTACTTCTTTACGTTGAAGATAAAACTTTAAGTGAAGCTTTAAATAAACTAGATTTAAAAGAACTAGCGAGACTTTTCATCGTTTCTAAAGTTACTTTAGTAAGTGCCTCTAATGGATTAGAAAAAGGAGAAGTTTCTTATTTAAGTGTTAAAAAGCACGACGGACACAAGTGTTTGAGATGTTGGAATTATGAAGACGCTTCTCACATGCACGAAGTCGATGGTGAAGAAGTGTGCGATCGTTGTTATGAAGCTATTAAAAATTTAGAGGAACAAAACGATGAAAAATAAAATAAAAACGTATGGAAAATGGTTTTTCCTTTCTTTCATTTGGCTTTTTGTTTTACTATTTTTAGTCGATTTAATAACTAAATTAGTGTGTGAAGCCTACATCGAAAGCGGAACGAAAATTTATCTTATTCCAAATTTCTTATACGTTACATTAACTTATAATACCGGTATGGCTTGGGGTTTATTTGGCGGAGAAACAGGACGCATCATTTTAACTGTTGTCTCTTGGATTGCTTCCATCGCTATCGTCGCAGTTTATATTTGGAAATTTAAAAAATTTAATAAATTTTGGAAAGCCATGCTCGCTATGCTACTAGCGGGCACTTTAGGCAATTTAATCGATCGTACTTTTTACTCTAATGGTGTCATCGATTGGATCGGTTTCCAATTTGGTTCTTATTTCTTCCCTGTCTTCAACCTAGCGGATTCTTATCTTGTCATCGCTATTATCGTCATCGTCATCTATCTTATCGTCGAATGGATTATTGAATATCGAAACGAAAAGAAAAATGCTTTGAAAGAAGAAAAAGCGATAAACACCGAGAAAAATCATAAAAAACCTATCTTATCGCAAGAAGAAATAGCAAAATTAGAAAAGAAACTTGAAGAGCAAAAAGTTTCAAAAGAACTTATTATCGATGATAAAGAAGATCAAAAAAACAATTAAAATTGAAGAAAAATATATTGGTGAACGTCTCGACGTCTTTTTAAGTGAAGTTTTAAATATTAAAAGAAAAGATGTCCAAACAGCCATCGAAAATGATGAAATTTTAGTGTCTAATAAAACATCTAAAAGTGGTTATAAACTTAAACTAGATGATGAAATTCAAATCGATTTAACTATTAGAGATGAAGAAAATTTAAAGCTAGATGCAGAAGATATTCCTTTAGATATAATTTATGAAGATGAAGATATCATCTTAATTAATAAGCCTAAAGGCTTAGTGGTTCATCCCGGCGCCGGTAATTTTTCTCATACCTTAGTGAACGCTCTTTTATATTATTCAAAAAATTTGTCTTCATTAAACGGCGAATTTAGGCCAGGAATCGTTCATCGAATCGATAAAGATACATGGGGGCTATTAATCGTAGCTAAAAATGATAACGCTCACCAATATTTATCTAAACAATTAGAAGATCATACGATGCATCGTAGTTATCTTGCTTTAGTGAAAGGAACTTTTTCTAATAATAAAGGCGAAATTGATGCCCCGATTGGAAGAGATCCATCAAATAGATTACGTATGAAAGTTAAAGCAGGCGGTAAAAGTGCAATTAGTTATTATCAAGTAGTGGAAAGATTTAGTCATTATACTTTATTAAATTTAGATTTAAAGACGGGAAGAACTCATCAACTTCGTGCTCATCTTGCCTTCATTGATCATCCAATCGTCGGTGATGATTTATATGGTGGAAAATCTTCGTTATACGAAAATGGACAATTACTCATCGCTTATAAAATAGTTTTTAAAAGACCAAAAGATGAAAAAATGATGGAATTTAAAATACCTTTGCCAAAAGAATTTGAAGATGTAATAAATAAATTAAAGTCCGAGAATGCAGGTTGAATAATATAAAGTATCTTTTACTTCGTTAAACATTTCACTTACATCGCCAATAGGATAATTTACTTCACTATTCCAAGCTCCGTAAAGGGAACTTTTTAATGGTGAACCATGCATGTATAAACTTGTCAGTCCATCGCTTATGAAGTGAGTCGTACCATTTAAGTAATTAAGATAAACTTCCGTTTCCCTTCTATTTTGATAATTGTATAGTCTTTCGATCGTTTGGTCGTGTGGATGACCCGCGCATATTCCATACGTTCCATCATAACTTTCATCTTGGCTAGGTCTACCAGCGGAGATGATAGCGACTTGAGGATTTAATTTATTTAATAAAGCATAAGAAGAAGCAAGATAAGAACCATGATGAGCAACTTTTAGCATAGTTATTTGATGGAAATTTGGATTATTTTCGTTTATTTCTAATAAAGAAGCTTCACCATCTATTCCAGGATCACCATAACTTGCTTCGCCTTGTAAGTCACCATTAAATAAGAAAGAAAAATTATTAAAATTTAAAATTCCTACGATCGAAGTAACATTTTCATCACTATATAAGGAAGAAGAAGTAAGGACTGGATTATAAAGTCCAGTATCGATCCAATCAATGAAAGCATTCGGAGCAAGATAAAATCTTGAAGATAAGTTACTGACCCCATGCGTGACATCGTAAATCGAACGATATTTTGCACCTTTAGCAAAATAATTTAAGCGGACGTTATCAGTGTAAGCGCTGGCGGCATTATAACCGTAATCAAAGATGTAATTAATTTTATCAAAACTAGCAGTTAAAGCTGGCCAGCCGCCGTAATGATCAGCGTGTGGATGAGTAATAATTAAAACATCTAATTCTCTATCTGGGATATAAGTTTGATAAATTTCACTTAAATATTGACCATAATTTGTTCCATCATCATAATTTTCGCTAGCGAAATTACCGACGTCCATGATGATAGAGATATCATCGAGCATAATTAAAAATGCATCACCATATTCGATTGGTTGTTCAATACTTATTATTTCTATCGTTTCTACTTCATCTAGCGAAAGAGGATTTTTAGCTTCGCCTTTTGTAAAAGAAGTATCAATTGAAGTAAGTAGCGGAGCGCTTACATCATCGCTTGTCAAACTTACATTAGTGAGCTTACTATTCGACACTAAATCTAAATAAGTATTACTTATTTCTTTTTCTTCTACTGTATAAATAATTTCTTTAGTTAGTTCTTCGTAAGTTAATGTGATGGTAGAACTTCCTTCACTTAAAGCTTTAATTTCACCAGTTTGAGAAATATCGATAACATTTTCATTCGAACTAGAAAAAGATAATTTATTAGTTTGATAATTTCCTTCAAGATGATAATCTAATTGATATTTCTGACCCATTACAAGCGTTTTAGAAGGCGAATCGATAAAAACATCGACTCCGTCTTTTAAGCCTTCGTGAGCGCAGCTAAAAGTAAAGGCTAATACACTTAAGAAAGAAAGATATTTATATTTCATAAATTATTTTTCCTCCAAGATTGCATTAAATGTCTTAAAATGTAACTTAGCGACATTTTTAAAATCATCGATAGAATATTTATCAAGAAATTCTTTTCCAGTTTTAATAACTTCGTAAGAGGCTCCAAAGGGGAAGTGCATTTGATATTTATCATCGAGTTTTTGCATGTATCTTAAAAAAGCGTAACGAGCGATACAAGAGGCGATAGCGATGCTAGGATAATGACTTTCACCGTGCACTTTAAATGTAATGTTGCTTAATATTTCTTTTTCATCTTTTACGTAACGATAAAATAACTCTTCGCTACAAAATTTATCGACATAAATATTTTTATTAAAATGATATTTCTTACTTAAGTTAAGTAAAGCTTGATGATGAAGAAGGGCTTTTAATTTATTCAAGTTATAACCTCTTTCATACATCTCATTATATTTTTTGTTGTCTAAGACCATCAAAGAATAATGTGTACGTTTTAAAATGCTTGGAACGATCTTTAATATTTTTCTATCATCCAAAACTTTTGAATCAGCGAAACCTAAATCTTGATAATAAGAAATATCTTCTTTTTCTAAATGAACTGCGCAGACGACAAGTGGGCCAAAAAAATCTCCTGCTCCGACTTCGTCGGAACCAATTTGAGTTTCTAAAGAATATACTAGTTTGTTAGAAGCATCTACTTCATCATTTTCTTCTTTTAAATTTGGATCGAACATCTTAGCGATTTTATAAGCGTCTTTGCCATAGAAGTTAACGCTATGAAGAGATTTTTTTTCGATGTAAACATCGATTTTAAAATTCTTATCTTGATAAGAAGTAATGACGTAAGCAGGAAGATTATCTTCCACTTTAAAAGGACGATAAAGTTCATCGAGTTTCGTTATTTGTAGAGCGTTAAGTTTAAGTGAATACATATCGTAATAAATATAATACACTAATTTAACTGATTAATATATTAAATGTGTTAAAATAAATACGATATGAACGATAATCTAAAAGTAAAAATTCATAACTTAGTGACAAGTCCTGGTGTCTATTTAATGTATGATAAATTTCATCATATTATTTACGTTGGCAAAGCTAAAAATTTAAAGAATCGTGTAAGCCAATATTTCCTTCGCCCACAAGTGGGGAAAGTGATGAAGATGGTAAGTGAAATTGAAGACTTTGAAACGATTGTTACGCGCAGTGAAAAAGAAGCATTAATACTTGAATTAAATCTCATTCAAACGCATTATCCTAAGTTCAATATTTTATTAAAAGACGATAAGCATTATCCTTATATTGCTATCAAAAAAAGTAAAGATCCTTATCTAAGAATCGCAAGAAAAAAAGATGATAAAAATAGCATCTATTTTGGACCATTTCCTAATTCGACAAGTTGCTATGAAATGATTGATATATTAAATACCATATTTCCACTAAGAAAATGCCAAAAATTGCCTAAAAAGCCTTGTTTATATTATCACATGGGTGAATGTCTCGCACCTTGTATCAATGATATTAATAGCGAAATTTATGGTGCTTTAGTAATGAAAATTAAACGATTTTTAAATGGCGATAATAAAGAAGAAAAGCAAGCTTTAATTAATAAGATGAATAATCTTTCAAATAATCTAGATTTTGAAGGGGCAAATCGTATCAAAAAGATGATTTTAGCTATCGATCATATCAACGATACGCAGAGGGTCGAGATGAATGATTTAAAAGACCGCGACGTCATTGCTTTTTCTTCAAAAGAAGGCTACGTTACCATCGCAATTTTAACTTATAAAAGAGGAATTTTATTAGGCAAAAATACATTTACTTCCGCTCTCATTTTTGATGTTTATGATGATGTGTGTTCCTTAATTGAACAATATTATCAAAATAACGAACTACCGAATGAAATAATTATTGGTGATGGAATATTAAAAGAAAAATTAGATGCAAGTTATGAAGAATGTAAAATTATTCATCCTCAAAGCGGAAAACTTTTAGATATTTTGCTTATGGCACAAAAAAACGCTGTCGAAGGATTAATTTTACATTTTCAAACAGCAAGATTAAAAGATGATAACTATGCCTTAATTGAAAAATTAGGGGAATTACTTCACATTCCTACACCTAACCATATCGAATTATTTGATAATTCACATTTACAGGGCGACGACCCAGTTGGGGCGATGGTTTGTTTCATTAACGGCCTTCCGCAGAAGAAGATGTATCGTAAATACAATTTAGAAAATTTTAAAAGACAAGATGATCTTCTTTCTATGAAAGAAATTGTCTATCGTCGTTATAGAAGGTTAAAAGAAGAAAATAAATCTTATCCTGATCTTATTTTAGTGGATGGTGGAGTTAATCAAATTAAAGCTGCGAAAGAAGTTTTACGTGAACTAGAAGTAAATATTCCAGTTTTTGGCTTATATAAAGATAGTCATCATAACACTAAAGGTTTAGTGGACGTTAATGAAAATATTTATCCTTTGGACAATGAACAAAAATTGTTCTTTTTACTTGTAAGAATGCAAGATGAAGTACATCGTTTCGCTATTAGTTTTCATCATCAAAGAAGAGCTAAATCATTATTTGCTAGCCCATTAGATGGCATCGAAGGATTAGGAGAAAAAAGAAAGATGAAACTATTAAGTGTCTATGGAAGCGTGGAAAAGATTAAAGAATCATCTTTAGAAGAGATTGCACAACTTGTTCCAAAAGATGTAGCAAAGCGCGTGAAAGATAAACTCGATGAAATGTTGTAATTTTTCATAGTTTCTTTATAATATTGCTTGTGCCCTCATAGCTCAGTTGGATAGAGCAACGGCCTTCTAAGCCGTAGGTCAAGCGTTCGAGTCGCTTTGAGGGCGCCACTAGAAAAGAAAGTCGGACTTGATTTAACCAAGTCTTTTTTCTTTATTTATCGCTAAAAAAGGAGTGAAAATTAATCAACAACTAAACATAATAAATAAAAGTGTTAAAAAATTAAGAAAAATTAAAAAAATTGCTATTTTTTAGAATTATTCCCTCATAAAATGTGAGAAAAAAGTTATGTATCTTAGAAGAAAAATTGATCAATATTTAATGGATTGGAAAAATTTGAATGGTCATAAACCTCTAATTGTTAAAGCTGCGCGTCAGGTAGGCAAAAATGAATCTATTATGCATTTTGCTAAAAATAATTTCACAAATATTATCTATCTAAATTTCGCTCTTGCTAATAATATTTATTCTTTCCCTTGCTTTTGTACTTTTCTCATACTAGATTATTTAAAACAACTTGATTAGAACGACTTCTTTTTCATTTTTGAAATAAAAAATTGCTATAATTATGTCGTTATGAATAAAATTAAGCCTTTATTTGAGCAAGAAAAATATGAAGAAGTAATCAAACTTAGTGAGAATTCTAAAAATATTGATGATCTTTACTTTCGAGCGCTTTCTTTTTATGAACTACATAATTTCATCGATTTTCAAAATCTAACTCATCTTCATCTTTATGATTTTTTATTAAAAGGGGATGAATATTTTTTAAATAATTATATTAAGTCTTTCTTGATTAATAAGGATTACGTTAAGGCTTTAGAAGTTATCGAAGAAATTAGAGAATTACCTTACATTTCTATTTCATTGCTGGATACTTTGATGAATCTAAAGAAGATGGTCCTTAAAAAACTTGATAAAAAAGAGAAAAATCCAGTCGAGCTTATCGAAGAAGGTTTAAGTTCTAATGATGATAAATTACGTTATAAAGCGATAAGTGTTCTTGCTAAAAATAGATTAACTCCAGCTTATAGAAAAAAATTAGAAGAGATTTTATTAGGAAAAGAGTGGGATGATACTTTAAAAAAACTTATCGTTCTTTCAATGTTTGAAGATGAAAATAATCAAGGTTTTGTAAAGATTAATTATCAAGATAAGATTTTAGAAATTAATTTAACTTCCTATCTCAATCCTAATCTTCCTCATTCTTATTTAGAAGAAGTTTTAAAAATTAATCGAAAAGAGATGGAAGATATTGGTGTTTCTAATATTAATGATGAGCTTATTAAAAGATATTTTTATCTACATTTTTTAGATGAAGATTTATTGGAAGAAAATGAACTTTATAATTATATTAATTATATTTCTCGTTCCCTATTCAATTTAAAGAATGATGAGATGAACGAAAAACAATTGAAAATAATTGCCAAATTAAAAGAAGAGTTACTTTCTTAAAAAATAAAATTCAACAAAATGCTAGTTTTACTTCGCTTCCTTTTTCTTTTGTCTTATAGTGGTAGATGTCAAAGGAGGCATAAAATATGTCAAAAAGAACAGTCAATGAAATTAAAGAATCACGCTTCGAAGTCGAAGTAGAAGTCGATAAAGAAACGTGGAAAAAAGCCCAGGAAAAGGCTTTAGAAAAATTAGCGAAGGATGTAAACGTCAAAGGCTTTAGAAAAGGTAAAGTACCGGCAGAAGTGGCGAAGAAACATATCGATCAAGGTCAACTTTTTAACGAAGCTATCAATTCTTTACTTCCAAGCGTTTTTAAAGAAGTATTAGATGAAGAAAAACTTCGTCCATTCACTCGCCCAAGCGTCGATGTGACTAAACTTAGCGATGATGATTTAACGCTTAAATTCAATATCATTACCGCTCCAAAAGTTAAACTTGGTCAATATAAAGATCATCACTTAGGTAAAGAAGAAGTTAAAGTTAGCCCAGAAGAAGTTGAAAATGCAATGAAGGCTAGATTAGAACAAAATGCTGAACTTGTTTTAAAAGAAGGCGCTTCTGAAATGGGCGATACTGTCGTCATCGACTTCGAAGGATTTATCGATGGTAAACCTTTCGATGGCGGTAAAGCAGAAAATTATAATCTTGAACTCGGTTCACATTCTTTCATTCCAGGTTTTGAAGAACAACTCGTCGGAAAGAAGGCAAATGATGAACTTGACGTTAAAGTCACTTTCCCTGAACAATATATCGAATCTTTAAAAGGTAAAGATGCGACATTTAAAGTAAAAGTGCACGAAGTTAGGGCTAAAAAAGTTCCAGAACTTAACGATGAATCTGTTAAAGAATTAGATATTAAAGGTGTGGAAGATCTCGCTGGCTTAAGAAAATACGAAGAAGAACATCTTCGCAGCCACAAAGAACAAGATGTGCGCCGTGCTTATTGGGAAAAATTAATTGATGCTATCATTAAAGATAGTGAAATGAATATTGAAGACGAAGTCTTAGATGAAGAAGTGCACGCTATGAAAGATAATCTTACTCGTCAAGCCGCTCAAAGTGGTATGAGTCTTGAACAATATCTTTCTATCACTGGTCAAAGTGAAGAAGATTTAGATAAGACTTTAAGAGTGGAAGCGGACAAAAATATTCGTACCGTCTTAATTATGGAAAAAGTCGCTGAACTTGAAGAATTACAAGTTACTCCAGAAGAAATCGACTTTGAAATTGCTAAGATCGCTGATACATATAAGATGGAATTTAATAAAGTTAAAGAATTATTAACGAAAGATATGGATCGCTTCACGCAAAATATCCGTACGCGCCGTATTGAAGATTTCTTATTCGCTCACAATGATTAATTAATCTTATTTTTAAATAAGAAAAGGAGGTGCTAATATGGCAAATGAACAAAACCTCAACAACATTTTAGATGATTCAAACCCTACGCATATGGACTTGATGCTCCTTGTGACAAGAGGTTTAGTTATCTTACCTGATGGAAACGTCCAAACAGTCGAAGCTGGTCGAGACTTTTCGATGAATGCTGTCTTAAAAGCTAAAGAAATTGAAAATTCACTCATCGTAAGTGTCTCACAAAAAAGTTTTGAAATAGATAATCCGAAGCAAGAAGATATTTATGATGTTGGAACTTTATGTCGCATCGTAAGCCTTACGCAAGTAAAAGATAAAGGTTACGTTCGCGCAAGATTAGAACCTTTACGTCGTTTTAAGATTGAAAAGGTTTATCTTCCAAACGAATCATCTAATTTCTACGCCTGTAGCGGAGAAACTTTACTTCCTATTAATGAAGATAGTCCAAATACCCAAGTTGCGTTCAAACATCTCGCGGATGAACTTATCAAACTTGCAGGACAAGGTGGACCTAAATTCCCACGCAATTTCCCTTTTAATTTCTCTCGTACGCAAAAAGCTTCTAACGTCACCGACTTAGTGGCAAATTATTTAGAAAACGTTTCTAACGCGGAAAGACAACAAATTCTCGCAACTGCGGACGTGGAAGAACGTATTAAATTATTACTTGCTTTCATCGAAAGAGAAAAACAAATTTCCGAAATTGATCGTAATCTAACTCAATCGATTCAAAAATCGACGGAAAAATCGCAAAAAGAATATTTCTTAAGAGAAAAACTTAAAGCGATTAAAAAAGAATTAGGAGAAGATGTCGATGGGGAAAATTCCGAAGAAGGAATTAAAGACCGATTAGAAAAAAATCCTTATCCAGAACATGTTAAAGCTAAAGTAAGAGCGGAATTAAAACGCTATGAACTTATGCCTCAAGGAACGCTTGAAGCGTCTTTAATCAAAGCTTACATCGATACTTTGATGGATGTACCATGGTATCAAAAGACGGAAGATAATGATGACTTAGATAACGTAAGAAAAATACTTGATGAAGACCATTATGGTCTTAAGAAAGTGAAAGAAAGAATTATCGAATATCTTGCAGTCAAGAAGATGACCGGTAATTTGAAAGCTCCTATCTTATGTTTCTATGGTCCGCCAGGATGCGGAAAAACTTCTTTAGGTAAAAGTATTGCAAGAGCTTTAGGAAGAAAATTTTTCAAAGCTAGTTTAGGTGGTATTAGCGATGAAGCCGAAATTAGAGGTCATAGAAGAACTTACGTCGGAAGTATGCCTGGAAGAATTATTTCCGGAATGAAAAGATGTAAGACAATAAATCCTGTCTTCTTACTCGACGAGGTCGATAAATTATCAAATTCTTATAAAGGTGACCCTTCTAGCGCACTTCTTGAAGTGCTTGATCCCGAACAAAATTTCGCTTTTAACGATAATTATTTAGAAGAACCTTATGATCTATCTAACGTCTTATTCATTGCAACTGCAAATTATTTAGAAAATGTACCAGAACCACTTCGTGACCGTCTTGAATTGATCGAAGTTCCTTCTTATACAACTTTAGAAAAATGTGAAATCGCTAAGAACCATCTCGTCAAAAAACAAATTCAGGCAAATGGTTTAAAAGATAATCAAGTAACAATTAAAGAAGAAGCAATTCTTTACATCATCGAAAGATATACAAGAGAAGCTGGTGTACGTGAACTCGAACGTCAAATTGCATCGTTATTACGTAAGATTGACGTCGAATTACTCACCAATAAAGATGTGACGCACATCGAAGTGGATGTCGAAGCAGTAAAAAAATATCTTGGCGTAGAAATATTTGATTCTTCTAGTAAAGAAAAAGAAGCTCAAGTTGGTGTAGTTACAGGCTTAGCTTACACTCAATTCGGTGGTGATATCTTACCGATTGAAGTTAATTACTTCCCTGGTAAGGGACAACTAATTCTTACTGGTAAACTTGGCGATGTCATGAAAGAAAGTGCTTCTATCGCCTTAGATTACGTTAAGGCTAACGCAAAGCGTTACGGTATTGATTCTAAGCTCTTTGCTGAAAACGATATTCACATCCATTTTCCAGAAGGCGCTATTCCAAAAGATGGGCCAAGTGCTGGCATTGCTATTTCAACTGCCATCTATTCTTGTCTTACTGGGAAAGCAGTGGATAATAATGTCGCTATGACGGGAGAAGTCACTTTAAGAGGTAACGCCTTACCGATTGGTGGATTGAGAGAGAAATCTCTCGCTGCTTTAAGAAGCGGAATCAAGACAATCATCGTCCCAAGTGAAAATAAGAAAAGTGTAGCAGAACTTCCTAAAGAAGTGATTGATAATTTAAATATCATTTACATGAAAAATGTCGATGATGCCTTAAAGGTGGCTATCAAACAATGATCAATTTTGCGAACGCTAAATTCATAAAAAGCGTTGCAAGCGATATGGACTTTCCTTCGCCTCGGCTTTGGGAAGTCCTTTTTCTTGGCCGTTCGAACGTAGGAAAATCTTCTATTATCAATGCCTTGTGCAATAAAAAATCTTTAGCGTTCGTTTCAAAAAATCCTGGCCATACGACTTTATTAAACTACTATTTAATCGATGATAAATTTTATCTGGTGGATGCACCAGGTTATGGCTTTTCAAGTCGCGATAAAAATCATTATAAAATATTCGCGAGTCTTATGGATAATTATTTTAAAAAAAGCGATAAATTAAAATTCGCTATCGTGTTATTAGATATTCGAAGAAGAATTAATGAGGATGATAAATTGATGATTGATTACTTAGTGGCAAATCATATTCCTTATCGCTTAGTGTTTACAAAATATGACCAAGCTAATCAACAAGAGAAAGCCAAAGCTAAGAAAATGTTAATGGATATTTATAACATTGATAAGTTAGATATCATCTTTACATCTTCAAAAGATAAAGTAGGTTTAGAAATTTTAAAAGAAACAATTGAAAAAGCATTAAAATAAATTATAGTAATTTATAAAAGCAGGGGAAACGCTATTACAAGTAGCGTTTTTTTAATGTTCACAATTTAGTTTAATTTCAATATTGATTTTTTTAAAAAATATCATTATTATTTATGTATAAATCCGTAAAAATTGAAAAAATACGGAAAAATACTTTAATTAAATTTATGATTTACACTTATCAAGAATGCATTGAAATGTTTGGAACTTATTATGCTTTTAGCAAAGCTTTGGCGGCTAAAAAAATCTTTAAAATTAAAGAAGGAGTTTACGCAGATGAAAATAAGCCAAAAGAAATAGCGATTTTTGTAAAAGAATATCATAAAGCAATTTTTACGATGCAATCTGCGTTTTATTATTTAAATATAAGTGATGTTGTTCCAAATAAATATTATGTCGCTACCGATAAAGATGCATCAAAATATAAGAAAGATAACATCGTACAGTATTTTTTAAACAATGGGTTAGATAAAATTGGTGTAACGACGATGAATTATGCCGGTACAGAAATTAAGCTTTTTAATAAAGAAAGAATGCTTATCGAATTAATTCGATATAAGAATAAAATCCCATTTGATTATTATAAGGAAATCATCAATTATTACCGTGAACATATCGATGAAATTAATATTCCCCTAGTGGTCAAATATCTAAGCAATTTTCCAAAGAAAAGCCTAATTAAAAGAACGATTGAATTAGAGGTTTTATAATTGATAAATTTAAAAGATCTTCACCATCAAATTGAAGAAGATGGTTATAATGGCGAGATGATTGAGGCTAAAATGTGCCAAGATATTATGCTCCTTTTACTTTCAAAGAGCAGATTTAGTAAAAATATAACAATTAAAGGCGGGGTAGTAATGAGTAGTATATCTAATAATATTAGAAGGGCTACTATAGATTTAGACTTAGATTTTATAAAAATTCCTTTAAATAATAATCAAATTAAACGTTTCATCAAGGAATTGAACTGTGTAGAAGGAATTACAATTAAAATAGTTGGCAAAATTGAAAAATTGAGACATCAAGAATACAAAGGAAGAAGAATTTATTTAAATATTCGAGATTCATTCAATAATTCAATAAATGGCAAATTGGATATTGGGGTGCACAAGTACATGACATTAGAACAATGCGAATACTGTTTTGATATCTATGCTTCTGATGAAGGAGTGTCTCTTTTAATTAATTCGCTTGAACAAATTTTTACTGAAAAAATAAAATCATTGCTCAAACATAGTATTTTTTCTACTCGATACAAAGACATATATGATATTTATTTTTTTCTGGATAAAATTGATAAAAATAGCTTGCGTCGATGTTTCGAAATGCTAATTTATAAAGATAAAGGATTATCAGAAAATAATATTAGCGATCTTTTTAATAGCATCAAATTTATCTTCTCTGACGTTGGCTTTAGAAAGAAATTATATTCATCTTCGAGAAATTGGATTGATGTAGACAATGATATTGTATTGAATTCTATATTGGAATTCTTGTTTTCGTTAGTTAATTAACGATTTGCTTTTAAATAAAACAATTTTCGATAGTTAAAAGATAAAATATCAAGGGAAACGCTATTATAAGAAGCGTTTTTTAAATTTCATATATACTGAAATCAAGAAAGAAGTTTATGTTACAAGAAAAGACAAAAAAATATAATTCTAAGTATCTATATCGCGATCTTTTCTTTGCTTGGATTATTCTTATTAATTTTTACTATTTTTCTTTCAGCGATATTAATCTCACTACTAGTGTTGCAAAGTTATAATTTTACGAATTATTTTGTTGCTTGCAATTTAACTGCGCTTGCGG
Organism: uncultured bacterium; assembly: GCA_949297055.1. Taxonomy (GTDB): domain Bacteria; phylum Bacillota_I; class Bacilli_A; order RFN20; family CAG-826; genus CALVUG01. The sequence goes on from CASFRI010000059.1 coordinate 26,459, forward strand.
AAGATAATCGAACTTATCATCTCATTATCTCTCCTATCAACGAAGCAACTTTTTTTAGAAGCGAATGGGATAAACGTAGTCGAAGATCAATCGATTGCTAGGACGCATGATTATTGGAATATTTCTTTATCATCTATAGATAAAAATGGATTAGGTTGACAAGAATATACATTCTCTAATTTTGAGATTAACAAAGTTATATCGCACACAGAACTTTCCTATTGTTGCAGTTTAAATAATAATTCTGAGGCTATGATTACCTTAGGAGAATATCCTTATAATGAAGACGAAAAACAAATTGCTTCTATCATTCTTGATATAAATAATTCCAATTATCGTTTAATTAACTTCAAAACTAATAACTAGAAGTATTTAATATATTAACTTGACAATCTAAGAGAAAGATTGTTAAATTTTTAATGTCTTAGACCCAGAGGAGTAAGAAATAACTTCACTTTGTTAGAAAGATGATTCAAGGCTGAAAGATCATCAGTGAAATTTCTGAAGGTCGCTGGCGAGATAGGCTCATCACCCGTCACTTCGCGTTAAGAAGTAAAAAATGAAGCGTATAATGATATCATTATAAATCAAGGTGGTACCGCGCATACTTTGCGTCCTTGCTAGGACGTTTTTTATTTTTTATAGGAGGTAATAGATTATGCTCGATAAACGTTATGATCATAAATTAGTTGAAGAAGGGCGTTACGATAAGTGGTTAGAAGAAGGTTATTTTTCATTGCACGATTTAACTAAAACACCTTTTTCTTTAGTTATTCCACCTCCAAATATTACTGGTAAATTACATTTAGGGCATGCTTGGAATACGACTTTGCAAGATATAATCGCTCGTTATAAGAAAATGAAGGGGTTCGATGTTCTTTGGCTCCCTGGTATGGACCATGCTGGTATTGCGACGCAAGCACGCGTCATGGCGGAACTTCGTAAGCAAGGTATCGATACGAAAAAACTTACACGTGAACAATTTTTAAAATATGCCTGGGAACATAAAGATACTTTTTCTAAAACTATTCATGAACAATGGAAGATGATGGGCTTAGCCTTAGATTACACGCACGAAAGATTTACTTTAGATGAAGGCTTATCAAAAGCGGTTAACGAAGTATTTGTTAAATATTATAACGAAGGTTTAATTTATAAAGATAAACGTATTATTAACTGGGATCCAGTTCAGATGACCGCTTTATCAAATATCGAAGTCATCCATAAGGATGAAGAAGGTGATTTCTTCTATTTTGCTTATCCTATTGTCGGAAGCGAAGAAAAATTAATTATCGCGACGACAAGACCCGAAACGATGTTCGCGGATGTGGCAATAGTGGTTAACCCTAACGATGAACGTTATAAAAAATACATTGGTATGAAAGCCATCAATCCTGCGAATGATGAACCTTTAATTATTATCGCAGATGATTACGTCGATAAAGAATTCGGCACTGGGGTGATGAAATGTACACCTGCACATGATCCAAACGATTTCTTAATTGGACAAAAATATCATCTTCCGATGCCAGAATGTATGAATAAAGATGCGACGATGAATGAACTTGCGAAAGGCTACGTCGGTCTAGATCGTTACGCATGTAGAAAAAAACTTGTCGAAGATATTAAAAATAAAGGTCTATTAGTAAAAATTGAAAAAATCGTGCACGCGGTCGGCCATAGCGAAAGAAGCAATGCAGTCGTGGAACCAATGCTTTCAAGCCAATGGTTTGTAAGAATGAAACCTCTAGCGGAAAAAGCCCTTGCTATGACGAAGAAAGAAGAACACGTCGAATTTATTCCATCTCGTTTTGAACAAGTCTTTATTCGTTGGATGGAAAATTTAGAAGATTGGTGCATTTCTCGTCAACTTTGGTGGGGGCATCAAATTCCTGCTTATTATCATAAGGTGACAGGCGATTTAGTGGTCTCTGTTAATCCACCTAAAGATATAGAAAATTATCAAAGAGATAATGATGTTTTAGATACTTGGTTTTCTAGTGCTTTATGGCCTTTTGCTACTTTAAATTGGCTAGAAAATAGTAAAGATTATCAAAGATATTTCCCAACGGACGTCTTAGTGACGGCTTACGATATTATTTTCTTCTGGGTATCACGCATGATCATGCAAAGTTTATCTTTGACCGATAAGATTCCATTTAAACGTGTTTTGATTCATGGTTTAGTAAGAGATGAACATGGTAAGAAAATGTCTAAATCAGCTGGAAATGGTGTCGATCCAATCGAAGTTATCGATAAGTATGGTGTGGATGCATTGAGATATTTCCTTACGACTATTTCCACTCCTGGGCAAGATATTCGTTATAGCGAAGAGAAAATTATTGCTTCATCAAATTATTTAAATAAGATTTGGAACGCGACTCGTTACGTTTTAACTTCATTAGAAGATATAAAATTAGATGATTTAAACTTCGATGAATCTCTTCTCACTAGTGTCGATTGTTTAATTATTGAAAGATTTAATAAGACATTAAAAGAAGTTGAAGAAGCGATGGAACGTTATGACTTTAACATGGCAAGCACGCATTTATATAATTTTGTCTATGATGATTTCTGTTCTTCTTATTTAGAAGCTTCTAAAACTATTTTAAGAAGAGGGGAAGAAAAAGTTAAAGTTAATACCGCAAAAGTTTTACTTTTAATGGTGAAAAATATTATTAAAATGATTTATCCTTATACGCCTTTTATCGCTGAAACTTTATATTTATCTTTGCCTACGCATTTAGAATCAATAAATTTAGAAACTTATCCAGAAGAAATTAAGATTAAATTAGATGAGGATTTACTAAAAGAAGCCGCCTTAGTGTATCAATCAATTTTCGCTATTCGTTCATTTAAAGCGGAACAAAGACTTCGCCCACATGACGAATTAAATTTAGAAATTGTAGCCAAATTTCATGTTTCTAACTATGCTCCCTTAATCTTAAAAGATTTATTACATCTTGGTGAAGTAAATGTAGTTAACGAAGATAAATTAGATAAGAATGGTAAAAATTTTATTTTCAATGAAACTAAAATTAATTTGATCATCAAACAAGACGAAGAAGAAATAAACGCTCAAATTAGTAAGCAATTAGAAGCGATTGAAAAAGAAATATTACGTTCGAAAAAGATGTTAGAAAATCCATCTTTCTTAGCTAAAGCTCCCGCCGAATTAGTCAAAAAAGAAAAAGAAAAATTAGCATCTAATACCGCCATTAGAGATCAATTAGTCTCAAAATTACATCAATAAAAGTCTTTTCATCTCTTATATCACGTATTAATTTCGTGAGGGGGTGAAAATAATGCAAGCATTAAAGATGCAGGATGAAGAAATGAAGATGACGGAAGTCGGAGCAGGTATTACTCTTACGAGTGTGATGGCTATTTTAACTATCGGTATCATCGCCGTCATTGCTTTCAAACTTTTCATGTCGAGCGAAGGCAAGACGACCATTCCAGGTGGTTTTAAATTCGAATGGAATTAAGAAATGAAAATAAAAGCCATTCCTAAAGATTTAAGGCCGCGTGAAAAAGCTTTACTAAAAGGAATTGATAGTCTAGACAATAGCGAACTTCTCGCCTTGATAATTCAAAGCGGAACAAAAGGTCATTCTTGCTTAGATATTTCATTAGAAATACTTAAAAAATTCGTCTATCTTCACGCTTTAAGTGAAGCAAAATACGAAGAATTATTAACTTTTAAAGGATTATCTAAGGCAAGCGCTCTTAAGTTGCTGGCGACTTTCACTTTGATGTCGCGTATGGAAAAAGAAAGAGTGGAAAATCAAGTTAGATTGGACGCTGAAGAGATATTCAATTTTCTTAAAAATTCCTTAGGTTTAGAAGATCAAGAAAATTTATTACTTTTATCATTCAATAAGCGAAAAGTTTTAGTAAGAATTGATGAAGTATATCGTGGAACAAGTAAGCAAATTGTCGTCCATTCTAGCGATATAAAAAAACGCATTTATCTATCAGGTGCGAAATATTTAGTACTCGTTCACAATCATCCAGGAGGTGAGGCATATCCTAGTGAAGGAGATATTATGGTAACGCTAAATTTGCTTCACAAATTATCTTCTTTTCCTATAGAACTTTTTGATCACATCATCGTTACACAAGGAGGGTATTACTCATTTAGAGAAAATCATCATTTATTCGTATCTAATAAATAATCGACCATGGACTTGATCGTTTCTTCAATTGGTCTAGGAGCGTAAGCTAAATCACTTTTAGCTAAATCATGAAGATAAGTTGTATGAAGCGAAATGGTTCTTAATGCATAGGGGGTAAATAGAGGTGATTTATGTAGATGCCAAGCAAAAAATTCAATCATTGGTGCAAAAATCTTTGCAAGCCATAAAGGGAAGATGATTGGTTTTCTTTTAATCGAGGCTATCTTTCTTACTAAGAGCAGAAGCTCTTCAATAGTGTAGAAGTGGTTAGAAATGATGTAACTTCTAGCCACTTTTTCTTTTTTAGTTATAGTAACGATAGCTTTTGCAACATCTCTAACATCGACGAAATCAAAGCCACCTGTCGCCCCGTTAACGTGACCGTTTTTTAAATAATTCGCACTCAATTTTATTACTAAATTATGCCCTTTATCATAAGGTCCTATAATGGCGCTTGGATGGACGATACAAACGTCTAATTTATCTGCATAATTATCTATAATTAAATTACCAACTTTAGCTTTAATTTTTGCATAAGCGCCTTTAAGATTTTCATCGTATTGACTCACTTCTTTAACAACATTATTTTTCTTCACTTTAAAAGCATCGACACTAGAAATATAAATGTAACGCTTCACTTTATATTCTATGGCTAAATCTAAAGTATTCTTGGCTCCATTGTAATTGATATCATAAAAAGTATCAGTCATCTTTTTAAAAATCGAGATGAGCCCAGCTGTATGAATAAAATATAGTTCTTGATTTTCTTCTTTTTTAAAAAGTGGACGAAGCGATTCTTTATTTCTTACATCACCTCGAACAAGTTCGTGATTAATATTATTTAATTCTTCAGGTATTTTTTCAGAAGGTAGGGCTAATCCTCTGATAAGAACATCTTTTTCTTTGCTTAAAGCAATGGTTAAGGCTCTACCAAGATGACCATAAATTCCCGTGATGACATAGATTTTTTTCATACGTTTATTATTGAACACTATCGAGTGATTAAAAGCAATATTTGCTTTACTATACAACTTATAATTTGTTAAAATTTACTTCCCAATGTAGGAGGTAAAATATGGAATTTAGTGAACTTTATGAAAAAGCCTTTTTAGTCTCCAACGAACAATCGATTTCAAAAGACGCAGAAATAGGTAGTGTCGGAGCAGCGATACTTAGTGAAAGTGGACATGTCTACGTCGGTAAAAATATCGATATGAGTTGCGCTTTAGGGATGTGTGCGGAAAGAAATGCTATTTCTACGATGCTCACTTTTGAAACTTCTAAGATTTTAAAACTCGTCTGCGTCCATAAAAGTGGAAAAATTATTTTACCTTGTGGAGCGTGCGTCGAATTTTTAAAACATCTTGAGGATTTATCAAAAGATACAGAAATTCTTGTTTCCTTAAATCCACTTAAAACGATTAGAGTCGATGAAATATTGCCTTATTATTGGAGAGATCAAATTAACGGAAAAAGCGAACTCTAATAAAAAAATAGTTTACTATTTATCTTACTTTGCTATAATTTTTAATGTTGTCGCCTTCAAAGCTACAACCGCCTAGAAGAGGTAATTTACAATAATCGCTTCGCGATTAACCTCAATAGCGAGTCATTATCTTAAAAGAAGGAGGGATCTTATGTACGCCATTATCGAAACCGGTGGAAAACAAATCCAAGTGGAAGTTGGTTCTAAGATTTACGTGGAAAAACTTCCCGGTAACGTAGGTGAAAAAGTCGTTTTAGACAAAGTTTGCTTACTTAAAGATAACGCCATCAAAGTCGGTAAGCCTTACCTCAAGAATGCAAGTGTTACTTGTAAGATTGAAAAGCAAGGATTGAACAGAAAGATTAAAGTGTTCAAGTATAAGAATAAGACGAATGAACGCAAAATGATTGGCCATCGTCAACCTTATACCTTACTTACCGTCGAAGCAATCGAAGTTAAATAAGATGGTTAAAATCTATTTCACTTACGAAAGCTCTAAATTCGTTCATTTCCTTGCCGAAGGACATAGTCTCTTTGCTAAAAAAGGAAAAGACATCGTCTGTGCTGGAGTAAGTGCTTGTATCGTCGGAGCGTTCAACGCGATTGAAGAGACGAAAAATTTCCAATTCACATTGAGTGATGGAAAAGCAGAGCTAGAAGCTCTAAGTCGAGTAAACGAACATGATGAAATAGTCATTCAAACGTTACTTACTCAACTTAAAACCATTGCCGTCAGTTACAAAGATTACGTTAGTGTAACGACGGAAGAGAGGAGTTAATAATTATGTTATTCATTCTAAATCTACAACTCTTTGCTTCGAAAAAAGGTGTCGGCTCGACTAAGAACGGTCGTGATTCAGTCTCTAAAAGACTCGGAATGAAAAAGGCTGATGGCCAAGTAATTAAAGCCGGTCAAATCATCTATCGTCAAAGAGGCACAAAAATTTATCCAGGGACGAACACGATGAAAGGTGGAGATGATACAATCTTCGCTACCGCAAGCGGTGTCGTGCGTTATGAAAGAGTCGGAAAATCTCGCACGAAAGTTTCCGTCATCGTCGCTGCTTAATCGCTATTTCGTATCAGTTTAGAATTAAAAGGCCCTATGGCCTTTTTTTGTATTTTAATTAATGTATTTCTTTTCTTGTCTTATTCCCTTTAGTCATTTAATTAATTGAGACTAAATATCTTATCATTAGATAAGAATATGTGTATAATAGATAATATGTTCATCGATCGAGTCAACATCAAAGTTAAAGCTGGTAAAGGTGGGGATGGAAAAATTGCCTTCCTACGTGAAAAATATGTTCCTAAAGGCGGTCCTGCTGGTGGGAATGGCGGTAAAGGCGGTTCCATCTATTTTTTAGC